>CAYVSH010000021.1:0-29763 GCA_964453625.1 uncultured Chitinophaga sp. | reverse complement strand
GATCTCGGAAGGATTATTTCCAAAGGCCTTATAGGCCAACATACTCATGCCTACATTTGAACTATGTGCAAAACATCCTTGCACTGAAAGAGAAGTTGCCTTATGTCTTTCTGCATCGGTAACCATTTTACCAGCTACTTCTTTTCGTCCTGCACCACCTACTTCTACCATGTCATCAATCTTGTTGGTTCCTTTTTCCAATACAGATAACAGAGTGGCCAGTTTAATAGTAGAACCTGGTTCCGTAACTCTCAGTGCATAGTTGTCATCTTCCCAATAAGTGCCATCAGAACGACGACCAAGGTTAGCCATCGCTTTTATCTTGCCGGTAGCTGTTTCCATTACAATAGCAGTACCGTATGGACCTTCACACTGCAACATCATCCTCATCAAAGCAGTTTCGGTGATATCCTGGATATTTACGTCTATCGTTGTATAAATATCTTTCCCGTGTACAGGATCTGTTTGTGTTCCTTCAACAGGAATAGCAGTGCCACCAGCAATGTAGCGAACCAGTTTCAAACCATCCCTACCACTTAATAATGTATCATAACTTTTCTCTAGTCCTACATTAAGCTTTTTGGTTTTGTTATTCTCATCTTTAAACTCCCTTGATAAACCGATGGTACGATTGGCCAGCAATCCAAATGGCGTTTCTCTTCTGCTACTTACCTCTACTATTACACCACTTCTGTTCCGCCCCATTTTAACGTATGAAAACTCCCTGAATGCTTTATAATCTTCAAAGCCTAATTTCTTTTTAAGCAGATAATATCTTTCATTTCTATTAAATGCTTCTTTCAAATCTTTTTTATACTGATCAGCAGATTTGTCTTTGAAATAATTAGCAAGATCAATAGCAAATGAATCAACGTTCTCATGAAAACGTCTTCCTTTCTTTTCTCTTAAACCATCCGCATTAAAATCAATGTAAATATCAAAGATGGGAATAGAGGTGCTGAGCATTTGTCCATCTTCACTATAGATAGTTCCTCTTTCAGCTTCCAATGCCACATACCGTTGGTGAAGACTGTCGCTCATGCTGCGCCAGTGACTTCCCTGGAATTTCTGAATGTAGAAAGCTCTGCCGAGCACTACAATACTAAGTATTGTAATTCCAAGAAAACTGAGATATACTCTCCACAGTATGTCACGTTTTACTTCCAATGCCCTTTTAGTTGTGTTCGTTGTTAGTTGTATTCGTCCACCTTTCTTATTTCGGTCAAAAAGGATTTTTTAGTCATCTTGCGAGGCATAGCCGGAGCAACCTTTTTTGTTCCCAGCTACAGTTCCCTCATCATCGTCCCTTGCGTCGCACCCTTGTACTGCATGAATTCTATTCATCACTCAGCAGCCACTTCTTCCTTTAACACAACCGGCGATTCCACCAGCTCTTTCAATCCCAATGGTTCTACTGCCTTTATCAATTCACTCTGCTTGCTTTGATACATCACTTTACTCTTCACCGATATATATTCGTACTTCAGTTCCTTTACTTCTTTTGCTGTCTGGTTTATTTTCCTGATGGTCTTATCTGCATAGTGACCATTGTAGATATAAACCACCGCCAGCACTGCGAGGAACAAAAAGAACGGCACCTGCTTTACGATGGACTGATAATTCAGCCACCGCTTCCAGCCTGTAGAGGCCGGATTTGATTTCAGGTCCTGTTCTTTTTTGTTTTCTTGTTCCTGCATAAAATGAGTTGTTAGCTCGTTGTTTTGGTTTTTCATTTCTCCGATTTTCATCGAAGGGTTGATTTCAAAGGATATAGATTTCCCAAAATCCTAAGTCCTTTATTTATTGTATTACCGTCCTGTTCTTATTTGTTTTTACCCAAACCTTTTCACTATATCTTTTCTGCCACTCTCAACTTTGCACTTCTCGACCGTGGGTTTTCTTTCATTTCTTTGTCCGTAGGCACTATCGGTTTCTTTGTTATTATTTTCAATTCACTCTTTTGAGTTGTATTGGTAAACGGATTCTCTTCGGGTTCATCAAAAGAACCGCGACGGAAAAAATTTTTTACCAGTCTATCTTCGAGGGAATGAAACGTAATGATAGCTGCTCTTCCTCCTGTATTCAGCAGGGATGGAATTTGTTGCAGCATTTCTTTCAACACACCTAATTCGTCGTTCACTTCAATACGTAATGCCTGGAAAACCTGGGCGAAGTACTTGTTTGGATTTCCTTTTACAATTTCACGGAGTGCATTCTTAAAACCTTCAATTGTTTTTAATGATGTGTTGTTACGAACCTGAACAATGGTTTTAGCAAGTGTTTTGGCGTTGGTTACTTCTCCATACTGTTCAAACAATTTGTGCAGTTGCTGCTCAGTATAAGTTTGTACCACATCAAAGGCAGTCAGGGTTTGGCGCTGGTCCATCCGCATGTCCAGTTCAGCATTGAAACGAATCGAGAATCCTCTTTCCGCTTCATTAAACTGGTGGCTGCTTACTCCAAGATCAGCCATGATGCCATCTACCGTTGTAATACCCTCGAGTTTTAAAAAACGCTGCAGATGACGAAAATTGTGTGAAACAAAAACTAATCTTTCATCTTCTGGCAGGTTATTTTTTGCATCGTCATCCTGATCAAAGGCTATTAACTTTCCCTTTGTGCTTAGTTTAGATAAAATGGCTTTTGAATGTCCGCCGCCACCAAAAGTGCAATCCACATAAATCCCATCCGGATTGATATGGAGAGCTTCGATGACTTCGTTCAAAAGAATTGGTATGTGATATTCAGTACTCATTTTTAATTTTTTGAATATTGAACACTGAACATTGAATGATGAAGAAACAAGTTGACTTCCGATCGATATTCGGAATTCCTTGTTCGTTATTCATTATTCATTCCCTCCATTTGCCATTACATCTTTCGCCAGGTCGCTGAATGCTTCCGGTGAATATGAATCAAAGAGCTGTTTGTACTTATTACTATCCCAGATTTCTAATTTGTTGACGGCTGCTACCAGAATGATATCTTTTTCCAGCGAAGCATGACCTTTTAAATTCGGTGGCACCAATATCCTTCCGGCCGTATCAGGCTCCACGAAAGTTGCCCCGTTTAAAAAGTTCCTTCTGAACTGCCTCACTTTTGGATCGAAGTCGTTCAGTTTGCTGATATCATTAAAGAGCGGCTCCCAGCTTTTCACTGGATACAGGGCCAAACACATTTCAAAACCCCTGTTGATAACAAAACGACCCAACTCCTCTTCCGGCAATTGCTTTTTGAAGCCTGCCGGTAACAGGAACCGCCCCTTGGCGTCTAACGTAGCCTCGAATTCTCCGAGAAAACCTGTCATTATCAGTGGTTTGGGTCAATTGGTTACTTAATTAACACAAAATAACACTTTTTCCCACTTAACCACCAAATATTTTGATATTTAATTTTTCCCCACCCTCTTTTTTGATGAAAATCAGTACAGTAAAGGCTTTTGAAGGGTGTGGGAAAAATTTACATAAAATAGCTGTGGATAGGCTGTTAATTGAAGTGGAAAACCTGTGAACAGGGATGATTTTTTGTGAATTCTCAAAATTAATCGCAACTTGAAAATTCAATGAAACACAATACTGCTGGATATTCCGGAACACCCTTGATCAATAAGCTTGGTATAAAACCAACGATGAAAGTTTTGCTTATCAATCAACCAGAAAACTATTATGAATTGCTAGCTACAGATATTTCTGACCAATTAGTGAAAGAAAAAGAAATTCCTGATATAGTTCATCTATTTGTAAAAAGTAAAAAGGAGTTTGAAGCGGCGATGAAAAAACTGAAACCACTTTGTAAAAAGAATCCTTCAATCACTATCTGGGTTTCCTGGTATAAGAAGAGTGCAAAGATCCCGACGGATGTAACAGAAGATGTAATTCGTAACTATGCTTTGCAAAATGATCTGGTGGATGTGAAAGTTTGTGCAGTGAGTGAAGTGTGGAGTGGGTTGAAATTAGTTGTGCCGGTGAGTAAACGATAATACATTTGCATAATTAAATACAACAGTTAGTTGTGTTATGACCAACCCAAGAAATATATCCATACTAGACTACACTTATTCTCTTCCTGAAGAAAAGATTGCCAAATATCCGCTGGAAAAAAGAGACGATTCCAAATTACTTATTTATAAAGACGGAAACATTACTGCAGATATTTACAGGAACATAGCCGAACAACTTCCCGCTGATTCTTTACTGTTGTTAAACAATACAAAAGTGGTGGAAGCCAGGTTACTTTTTCAAAAATCAACCGGTGGAGTTATAGAAATATTTTGCTTAGAACCACATGAGCAGTATCCCGATATTACTTCTGCCATGCTTCAAAAAGAAAAAGTATTATGGCAATGCCTGGTCGGTGGTGCATCCAAATGGAAACATGGACAGGTGCTGGAAAAGCGAATCGTTCATGAAGGAAAAGAAATAATTATTTCCGCCAATTATATTGAAAAACGAACAGGCTCCTTCATTATTGAATTATTATGGACTCCGGTGGAATTTAGCTTTGCAGAAGTATTGCATTTTGCAGGAGCCATTCCACTTCCACCTTATCTCAAAAGAGAAGCTGAAGAATCGGACCATGAAAGATACCAGACTGTTTATGCCATTCATGATGGGTCTGTAGCTGCCCCAACAGCAGGATTGCACTTTACAGATTTAGTCTTCGAGGACCTTCAGCAAAAAAATATTCAGTATGATTATGTAACACTGCATGTTGGCGCCGGCACATTCAAACCGGTGAAGAGTAATACAATGGAAGAACATGATATGCATGCGGAATGGATAGATGTTTCGAAAGAAACGATCTTTAATATTTTAAACAATCTCGACAAGCCTGTCATTGCAGTTGGTACAACTTCGCTGAGAACTATTGAGAGTTTGTACTGGATGGGTGTGAAGAAGTTAGAAGTCGGAAGTCAGAAGTCAGAAAGTACAATGTTTCTTTCGCAGTGGGAGGCTTATGAATTGGCTGAAAAAAATATAACAACTAAAAAGGCATTGCAGGCTTTGCTCGACTGGATGGATGTAAACAAATTAGAAAGACTTATTGCTAAGACACAGATATTGATTGCCCCAGGTTATACTTTTAGAATTATAAAAGGACTGATCACAAATTTTCACCAGCCGCAATCTACTTTACTATTACTGGTTGCTGCTTTAGTTGGGGAAGACTGGAAAAAGATCTATGAATATGCTTTACAAAACGAATTCCGCTTTCTTAGTTATGGAGATGGAAGTTTGTTGTGGATTGTTTAAGCAAGCTTAACCTTACTAATCTTTTGTCAAAGGCAGATCAACAGTAAAAGTGCTGCCTTTACCTAATGTACTTTCAGCTTTTATTTCTCCGCCATGTGCTTCAACCATTGTCTTCACATAACTTAAGCCAAGGCCAAACCCTTTTACATTGTGTACATTACCTGTATGTGCCCGATAGAAACGTTCAAAGACCCTTTTTACCGTGTCGCGGTTCATACCAATACCATTATCTTCAATTTTTAGAACAAAATGCTTTCCGTTTAATTGGGTAATAATTTTAATAAGCGGAGGTACATTTTCTTTTGCGTATTTAACTGCATTATCTACCAGGTTATTTACCAGGTTAAGCAAATGCACTTCATCAGCTTTTACGAGGTCATTTTTTGCATTTAAGAATAATTCAACCTTCCCATGCTTTTGTTCAAGTTGAAGATTGAAGTTGTCAACTACATCTTGTATTATTTCATGTACATGTACAGGCTCAAGATTCAGGTCTACTTCCTGTTTTTCTAACTGAGATGCTTTTAATATCGTTTCTACCTGCCGGTTCATCCGCTGGTTTTCCTCTTTGATGATACCGCTGAAATAACCAAGCTTCTCTTTATCACTAATCACTTTTTCATTCCGCATGGCATCCACAGCCAGTGAAATAGTAGCAATAGGTGTTTTGAATTCATGCGTCATGTTATTGATGAAATCATTCTTTATCTCACCTAATTTTTTTTGACGCAGCAATGTTCTTACAGTAAGATAAAAAGCGGCAAGTATAATTAAGGTAAAAAGAACAGAGGTAATGATCCTTCCCTGTAATGAACGTAAAACATAGTTATTATCCTTTGGAATCATAACGATCAATACTTCATCCGGAGAAAGATTTTCACCTGCCGAACCACTCGGCGGGATCAATGAGGCGTTATATTGCTTGTTATTAATTGAATCTTTAAAAAATGCGGCGAAGTTTTCCGATTGCCTGTTAAAATAGTTTTCAATTCCGTTCGTTCCGAATGTTGCTATTCCAAATTCAAATTCAACATCTTTCAATCCCATCTCTTTAAATGCCAGGTCTAATTTTTTCTTTATCTCTTCTACAGTGAACTGCTGACTAACTGTGTTGGGTTTAAATAAATTCAAAGAAAAGTTATCCGTTAAAATCCCTTTCTTTCCCCCAGCTGCATAGCTGCCTTTATGCTCTGCCAGGTCCACACCAACATTTTGAATAGCCTGTGTAAGCTTTTCTTTCGTTTGTTCCTCTCGCAATAGTATCATATTCTTTATCCAGGAGATCTGGATAGCTATGATACCGATCAATGAAAGACTGATCAATATGGTTATTATGGAGAAAATTCTTTTCAATTGCTCTAAAAGATTATTGGCTCAAGATACTGGTTTTTAAATAGCTGAAGCTTCCCGCAAAAATACATTTCCCCGGCTTCTTTCTATCCCCTGCGCAGGGTATAGACACTTATTTTAACTGCCTTTTAGTACTATCTATGAAAAGCATTTCACCAGGCCTGCTTTATTAGCCGGTATTTTTTCAACATCTGCATCCAAAAAAGATTTTATATCCTAAATTAGATTATGGTTGACCTCGCACCGGGAATATTATTAATTGCAGACCCCTTTCTGAAAGACCCCAACTTTTTGCGTACAGTCGTTTTTTTATGTGAACATAAAGAAGAGGGAAGTTTTGGTTTTGTGCTGAACCGGCAATATGAAAATACACTGGATGAACTGATACCTGAACTGGAAGGACATAAAATACCAGTCTATTATGGCGGACCAGTACAAATGGACTCTATACATTTTGTACATCAATATCCTGATGAGATACCCGGTGGCCAGGAAGTAATAAAGGGAGTGTATTGGGGTGGCGATTTTGAAGCCGTAGTGAATTTTATTAAAAACGAGGATTTCGATAATAACAAGATCAGGTTTTATATTGGCTACTCCGGCTGGAGTGAAAACCAGCTAGCCAATGAAATGAATGAAAAAACATGGCTAACCGCAAAAGCAAACCGACGTCTTGTATTTCATAAGAATCCTACAGAAATTTGGAAAGACTCATTAAAGCATCTCGGTGGCGATTATGAAATGATGGTCAATTTTCCGATTGATCCCCAATTGAATTAAGATACAACTAGACACTTTCTATTTTATTAGCAAAAAAAAATACCGGATGAAAAAACTCTTACTTATTCCTTCACTTTCATTGCTTTTGATTCTTCCCGGGTGTAATACATTAAAAAATTCTGGTTTGATCCCTTCAGAACTTGAAATGGCATTAGGATTAAAGGACGCATTATCCCAAGGATTATTCAAATGGGCCAATGCATTTGCTGATCCAAATGGTAATCCACTGGTACGTTTTGTTTTCCCGGGGGAAGCTACAAAAATCGAAAGCACTTTAAAAGACCTTGGATTTGATAAAGTAGTGAACCAGGTGACAGGAAAATTTACAAAAGCCATGTCATCTGCTGTGGGTGTGGCGAAACCGTTGTTCTTTGAAGCAATAAAAAATATGAGTATTAAAGATGCTGCAAAAATTCTGATCACTGATAATACACATGCCGCCACTGATTATTTCAAAGCAGAAATGAAACCGGGATTGATGACAGCTTTTCGCCCCATTGTTGATAGTACCATCAAAATTGAAGGTGCAGATAAGGACTGGAGCAGTATTACCAATATCTATAACAAGATACCTTTTATCAATAAACCTCTTGAAAACAACCTGACCGATTTTATTTCAGCAAGAGTGATTGATCTTATGTTTGTAATGGTAGCCAATGAAGAAGCTGAAATAAGAACGAAATATGAATTAAGAAAAACGGATCTGATGAAGAAGGTTTTTTCTTATGCTGAGAGGGAACTCAAGAAAAGGATGTAAAGAAATTAATATTAATGAAAAAAGCCCTCTTCGAAAAGAGGGCCGTAACTTGTTTTCACAATCCCGGATGGGTTAGTTATTCCACAGGTGTGGCACCTTCCACAAGTACAGTTACTTTGTTATTCAAAACTTCTACAAATCCACCTTGAATATCAAAGCTTGAAAAATTATTTTGCTTATCTCTTAAAACTTTTAGACGACCAGCTTTTAAAGCACTTACCAGCGGAGCATGTTTTTCAAGCACCTCAAAAGAGCCACTGATGCCCGGCATTTGCACACCGTACACTTCGCCGCTGTATAATTTCTTTTCTGGTGTTAATATTTCCAAATTCATTGTTCAAAGTTTAATGTTCAAGGTTTAAGGTTAACATTAAACTTTTAAACCTTAAACTTTTAAACGGCTATTATCCTTGTGCCTGTGCCATTAATTTCTTTCCTTTCTCAATTGCATCATCAATTGTTCCAACCAGGTTGAATGCTGCTTCAGGATATTCATCTACTTCACCATCCATGATCATATTGAAACCACGGATCGTTTCTTCAATTGGAACCAATACACCTTTCAAACCTGTAAAGGCTTCTGCCACATGGAATGGCTGTGACAAGAAACGCTGTACTTTTCTTGCACGGCTTACCACTAATTTATCTTCATCACTCAATTCATCCAAACCAAGAATGGCAATGATATCCTGCAATTCTTTATAACGCTGCAACATCAGTTTTACATCATTCGCACATTTGTAATGCGCATCACCAACAACCTGTGGTGTCAAGATCCTTGAAGTAGAATCTAATGGATCCACCGCCGGATAGATACCTAAGTCAGCGATTTTACGACTTAATACTGTAGTCGCATCAAGGTGTGCAAATGTTGTTGCAGGTGCAGGGTCAGTTAAGTCATCCGCAGGTACGTAAACGGCCTGTACAGATGTGATAGAACCATTCTTGGTAGAAGTGATTCTTTCCTGCATGATACCCATTTCGGTTGCCAGCGTAGGTTGGTAACCCACCGCTGAAGGCATACGGCCTAATAAAGCCGACACCTCAGAACCTGCCTGTGTGAAACGGAAGATATTATCAACGAAGAACAGGATGTCACGGCCTTTACCAGTGCCATCACCGTCACGATAGTATTCTGCAATTGTTAAACCAGACAATGCCACCCTGGCTCTTGCTCCGGGAGGTTCGTTCATCTGACCAAATACGAAAGTTGCTTTTGAGTCCTTCAGTTCGTTCATATCCACTTTGCTCAGATCCCATCCGCCTTCTTCCATACTATGTTTGAAAGCATCACCATATTTCATGATACCTGCTTCGATCATCTCTCTCATCAGGTCGTTTCCTTCCCTTGTTCTTTCACCCACACCGGCAAACACTGATACTCCGGAATATGCTTTTGCGATATTGTTGATTAATTCCTGGATCAATACTGTTTTACCCACACCGGCACCACCAAATAACCCGATCTTACCACCTTTTGCATAAGGCTCGATAAGGTCAATTACTTTGATACCGGTAAATAACACTTCAGATGCTGTACTCAGGTTCTCGAAAGCAGGCGGCTGGCTGTGGATCGGACGACCACCAACTTTGCTTACTACCGGAAGACCGTCAATTGGATCACCAGTTACGTTGAATAAACGACCTTTAATGGCATCTCCTACAGGCATAGCAATTGGAATTCCGGTATCAATTACTTCAGTACCACGAACGATACCTTCAGTTCCGTCCATTGCAATGGTACGAACACTGTCTTCACCAAGATGCTGCTGCACTTCCAGTACCAGTGTATCACCATTTTCTTTCTTCAGTTCCAGGGAGTTATAGATCTCGGGAAGCTGACCATCGAATTGAACGTCAATTACCGCACCGATGACCTGCTTTACTTTACCAACGTTTGCCATATAAAGTGTTTATTGAGAGGGTTATTTTCAGGCCGCAAAGGTAAGGGGGCAGGATTAATTTGCCAATTCAAAAAAAGGGAAGAATTTAAAGTGTGGATAACCTAAATAGTTTAATAAAAAGAGAAAATAATTAATACTATTTCTTACCGAACATTCCTGAAAATGCAGCAAGTATAGCACTAATAACTATTACTACAATTATTTTGGGAATAAGATTCTTTGTAGCTTCTCCATCGCTTATAAATAAAATTAATGCAATAATCAAAATGAATAGACATCCAACATTAATAAGTTTTGAGGATGCTGTAATTTTATCATATTTCCCTTTGATAATATCTTCAGACGACATACCATAAGTACATTTTGGGCATGTTGTAATCAGATCATTTTTATCAAAATGCTCTAAAGATTTTGTCATTTCAAATTGTTTACTAAAATGATAATGCTTTTTGCTTTTCAAAAGCAATAATCCACATGCCGGACAAATAAATGTTTCAGATGCCATTGTTCATTTTATATTTCAGTAACAATGAAAAACATTTTACTCTAACCTGCAAAACGGAGATGTACCTCTCATAGTTTTCCCATCTGCTGCATAAAAAACTTTCATCAACGTAATACCTTTCACCACAGCATAAAGCCTTTCATTCTTAAAATCAAAATACAACTCCTGTTTAATTCGGATGCGGTTGAAATCACGGGGGTTCATTTGTTTTTGCACAACCCGATAAGCAAGTACTTTGTCGGGATCATCCGGATCCATTACCATTACTGTATCCACCGGCATACCCATAGTTAACAGATCCTTTACCGGTATTGATTTTCCCGTTTCTACGTTTATTGCTTGAAATCGTCCCAGCAAAATATCCTGGTAGATCAGGTTACCAATTTCAGTTCTATGCTCAGTTAGTACACTATCATATAGAGAGGGGTTTTCAGAATTAAAATTATAATCCAGTTCATTTGTGTTTAGTAGCACTACATCTTTACTAACTCCGGGAAATTTTCGCTCCGGGTTATCATTATAAGCCACATTGCATAACGGATACCAGTCGGCCGGAGGTGATGGAGTTTGCCTTGCACAAAGTGGTGATATGAATTGCGTATAAATAGTAAACTTTCCGTTTTTATAACTAATGATTTGTTTTGCCCTGAATGCATCCGCTACATCACAACCACAACAGGAGTCGGCTGCCAGGTTTAATTTACCTGCCCGGGCTTTATACCTGTTATAATCTTCTTTGGGCATAGCAGGATCATAGAAATACCATTCCTGCGGAAACCGTGTTGGTGACAATTCGATTGCAAGGCCTTTCAACCAGTCCTGTGTTGTAAGTTCAGGTATGGATAATTTATGAGAAGACAAATATCCATTGTATGATTTCCATACTGTAACCGAACTATTCTTCAGTTTTTCCAGGTACCATTTTTTTAAACTTACCTCGCCGGTTTTAGGTGTAAGATTTATCACTTTATCACATACGGCTGCCCATTGTATGGCAGTATCTCGTTGAATGGAAATAGCAGCATAGGGATTAACAACTTGTGCATTCATGCATTTCAGGGAAAAGAAAAACACAACAATTAAAAATGAATTTTTCATACTGTGGAAGTTTTTAATCAGCTTATCAGGCTTTAGATTGTTATTTATTAATCATAAATACCCCTGCTCTTCTTTTTTCCTTTGAATAATTCAGCAATTATCTGCCCTACCACTACGCCGCCTATAAGTCCAACCAGGACCGCTGCTACCCATGACCAACCAACTACAAACTTAAAAACTACAATTGCTGCTATAGTTATAAGAATCGATAATACTGTCCAGCCTTCCTCAGTATTAAAATCATAATCCCCCTTTACCATTTTCATTGAATCAATTTTTCCAAAACAACCGGGACATGATACATAAGGTGCCATTCCACCTAATCCCATGAATGGGGATTTACTTTTAATGATCTCTCCCAACACATAAGCCTGTGCACTTTTTGTAAGTTGCCTGTTACAATGCGGGCAATAAAATGTTTCTGCTGGCATACAAATAATATTTTAGAAGTTATAAATTAAGCAGGCGACCATCTGTACCACGCAGTTCCCGAATCCCATGCCTTATAATAATCAGACTGCATACAAGTAGTTAACAATACACCTGTAGTTCGGGCTGGTACAATTATCTTACCGCTTCGTTCAGGCGAAAAGCTGACATTGCTGCTGCCTTCAAACCACCACTGTATACCAACATCATAATTATTATAATTGTGCACATAAAAAACTGCTCCGTACCGGTGCCCTTCTGTATTGGTTAAATACGTTGATGTAATGGAAATATTGGAATTTGCCTCATTATTAACGGCATCAACTCGAATAGAATTTTGTTCTGCCTGAAGATTACCCGCCAATTCTGCCAGATTACTATTTCTCACAAATAGGCAAAGCATTAATCCTGTTATCAAAATTTTAGGTGTCATAGATAATTTTTTTTACGGTTAATTAATACTGCTAAGCTAAGAGTCGTTTGGCGGCAGTACTATCCCCGTATTTCGGCATTTTTGGCTACCAAGCAATTGGTATATATAAAATGTTAATACACTGTTCTTATATTTCGATGAGTACAAGCCTGTTTTACTTCCTGGTAATTCCTGTTCTTTTCCCATATTTTCCTAAGTCTGTTCTGCCTTGCCTGCCAAAGCGTAGGATTGGAAGCAATAGCTGAAATAGTAAATACAGGATCAAGATTCTTATTCCCATAAGCTATGCCGGAATACCAGCTGAACACATGCCAGCTATTGACATCAGTTCTTGTAATTTGGTAAACTTTGCCACCTGGGGAATATAAACTCTCTGTTTTGATAATGATCAGATGATCATAATTATCTAAGAAGAATACACTTTGCTCATCGTTAAATGCAAAATACTCCATCAGCTCATTTATCCGCGGTCTGTCAACCCATCCAATTCCATCAATTTGTTCATATTTACTATCAAAAGAACTAAACTGGCATGGAGCAATAAATTCATCTTCTTTGGAATCATACACAGGTAAATGAAAAACCGGTTCACTTAGAGGAAGAAATTTTAATGTTAATGCTGCATCTATAAACCTTTTCTCCCGGTTGGCCCTGGCATCAAGACGTTTTTTATCTATTTGTTTTAATCTTTCATCACTTTTTGAATAGCTCTTGTTCTGATAAACTAAAGAAAAGATTACAAATGCTATCAGTAAGGCCGCTAACACCATATAATAAATCTTAAGTATTTATTACTTACAAATTAATGAGGAGAAAAATTCATAGCTATCCATACAACCCGGTATTTTCTCCTACCAAGTATTTGGTATATATAAGGGCAAAGAATTACTTAATCAGCCCCTTACTGTAAGCATATTTAATCAATCCGGCCAGATTGCCCGATTTTGTTTTTTGCATGATGTTCTTTCGGTGGGTTTCTACGGTTCTGTAGCTGATGTGGAGTTCATCTGCAATTCTATCATTGGTGTATTCTTTGGCCAGCAATTGCACCACTTCCAGCTCTCTTTCTGTAAGAGGTATTACTTCGGTATTCTTTTTTTCAGTTAATCCCTGCAATATGATTTTTTCAACATCCTCGCTGAAATAATGCCGGCCTTTCATTACTTTATTTATTGCTTCCACCAGTTCTTCTTTATCTGAATTTTTTAGCAGGTATCCGGCTACTCCAATGTGTACCAGTTCTGATATTATTTCCCGGTCATTGTACGTAGTAAGCATAATGATTTTAATTTCCGGTTTTCGCTGCCGGATGAGTTTGGCGGTTTCTATTCCATCCAGCCCGGGCATATTGATGTCGAGCAGGCATACATCAATATGATTTTTTTCGATAAGATCAAGCACCTGGTATCCCCCTGAAGCAATGCAAACAACCTTAAAGTTCTTTTCTGTTCCAAGAAGTGATACAATACCATCTCTGAGAATAGCATGGTCATCTGCTACCAATAATTGTATTTTTTTTGTGTCAATCAAATATCAAATTTAAGATTGCAAATTACTCCGCAGCCTACCAACAATTTGGTATTTTATTTAACCGGAATTTCAATAATCACCGTTGTGCCTTTTCCAGGTGTTGAATCAATCTCCATTTTACCTTTCAGATAATCAACTCTTGCTGCTACACTCCCGAGTCCTATTCCGGACCTTTCTTCTCCAACAATACCGGATTCAAAACCTTTTCCGCTGTCTTCAACTATAATATTAATATAATCAGGGTATCGTATTAACTGAACTGATGCTTTATCTGCAAATGCATGTTTTACAATATTATTCATGAGTTCCAGAATGATCCGGTAAATACTTATTTCAATCTGCTCTTGCAGCCTGGTTTCAAAGTCATGGGCTATAAAATTTATTTGCAGGCCTCTTCTAGAGGAAATTTTTTCTGTAAGATTTCTTAATGCAGGAACAAGCCCAAGTTTAGATAAAGTAGCTGGCATAATATTATGCGAAATGTTGCGTAATTCAGTAGAAGCTTCATCCAATAAATTGATACCCGTTAAAAACTTTTCATCTTCCTGAAGCTGAGGTTTACTATCCCTCGACTCGGTAAATTTTAGTCTGGCAGCCGACAAAATAGAACCAAGACTATCATGTAAATCCTGTGCTATTCTTTTTCTCTCCTGCTCCTGCGCAGCAGCAATGGCATTAAATAATTCAGTTTGCTGCCTGTTAATTTCTTTTTGGTAAAAGTTCTTTTGGCGTAATCTATAACGGTTGTATAAAAATCCTATTGTAATTAATACTAAAGCAAAAGAAGAAATCAGAATGTTTCTAAAATTATGCTGCCTGGCAATTTTCCGGTCTTTTTCCGCAAGCCTGAAAATGGTATTGATTTCCTGTGTACGGTAACGGCTTCTTTCATTACTTATTGAGTCTTTTAATACCAGAAACTGTTTTAAAAAAATATAAGCACTGTCATATTTACCTTCTGTTGCATAACTGCTTGCAAGGTGAAATGCCACATCTCTTTTATTTTCGGCATGGTTATTAAAAATAGAAATACAGTGTGCTGTTAAAAAGTATTGTTTTGCCACTTGATGATCGCCGGATGCAAGAGCAGCTTTTCCTGCCAGTAAATAATAGTTTACCTTTTCATACAGATTGCAGGCATTGCTGCTGCAATGTTGCAATGCCTGCCGGGCAAATTCAAATGCAACAGGATAGTTTTTCAAACTGGCATAAACCTCTCCTTTTCGCCAAAAGGTATTTGCAATCATGTAATTTCTGTTGAACTGATTGTAATTTTGATAACTTTTAAACTTTTGAAGAGCCTTATCCAGGTAAATGATGGCCGTATCATAAACTTCTTTAGCAGCATATGCATTTCCCATTCCATAATAAACATCTGCAACGGTTACTAGGTTTTTTGCAGAAGCTTCATCAAATTTGTCATTGGTTATAATTGCTTCAGCTTTTTTATATGAAGTTAATGCCAGGTCTGTAAGATGCTGGTTAAAATAAGCAGATGCTATAAGTAAATTGTAATGGGCTTTTTGCAAAAGATTATTTTTTTTCTCAGCCCATTGTAATGCTTCGTTAGCAATTTGCATAGCTTGCGGAAAATTTCCCTGGTAATAATATGCATTATGAATAATGCTATAAAGTTCATCAAGCTTGTAAGCCAATTTATACTTTATTGCTTTATCTAAAGCTTGCCGGTAAATTCTTTGTGCACTGTCCCAATTATGCAAGCTAACCTCTTCAACATTGCCCCGGCAGATTAAAGCATTCACTTCAAGGTTAATGTGCTTTATATTTTGGGCAATGTGTAAAGTTTTATCGGCATAAAAAATAGCGGAATCATATTTTAAAGCAACATATCTTTTTGCCAACTCCAGGTAAATAGAAGCCCTGCTACTATCTTTCGTTGCTTTTTGAAGACAGGTATGTAAAGAATCTATATATTGTAGATCATGGCTGTTAGCAGGCAATTGCTTATGCTGTTTTATATCACTTTCACATAAAGATTGGGAATAGCCATTGAAAACAAATACAGCTAATGCCTGAATAATTAAAAATAAATGCCGGCAACCAAAAAAATTAGTTATAATAAAGACCAGCCATTTCATACTTACAGTATTGATTAAACACCTGAAAAAGCCTTATTAAATATAACGAAAACAATAAATAATCCCTTTACTACATTTGCTACATGCATTTAGTTGAAATAAATACTCCCAAGCTTGCAAGACTGTTTATAAGAACACATGTAGAGCTAAATAAAAATAATCCTGCATGGATCCGTCCGTTAGATAAAGACATTTACCAGGTATTTGATCCAAAAATTAATAAAGCATTTCGCCACGGTGAAATAACCCGTTGGATTCTTATGGATAGCAATGGAAAACTTGCAGGCAGAATTGCTGCATTTGTAAATAAAAAGTATAAAAATAAAGGTGATGAAGGTTCTGTTGGCGGTATTGGATTCTTTGATTGCATCAATAACCAGGAAGCAGCTGATATGTTATTTGATGTTGCCAAACATTGGCTGTTGCAAAGAGGAATGGAAGCAATGGACGGCCCGATCAATTTTGGAGAGAGAGACCGCTGGTGGGGACTGGTGGTAAAGGGAAATGATCTGCAGCCAATGTATTGCATGAATTTTAATGCTGCCTATTACCAGCAGTTATTTGAGAACTATGGTTTCAGAAATTACTTCAACCAGATCTGTTTTGGTATGAAAGCCAGCAGCCGCTTGCAACAAAAGTTTTATGATCGCCATGCAGAATGTGCCAAAGACCCGAATTACAGTTCGGCATATTTAAAGAAATCTGAAATTGCAAAGTTTGCAAAAGACTTTACTATTATCTATAATAAGGCATGGGCAGGACATGGGGGATTAAAACAACTGGAAGAAAAAGTAGTTTTAAAGATGTTCCAATCCATGAAACCAGTAATGGATGAACGAATCAACTGGTTCATCTACTATAAAAATGAACCGGTTGGTATGTGGATAAACCTGCCCGACCTTAATCAATGGTTTAAATACCTGAATGGGAAGTTCAGCCTTTTTCATAAACTTAAATTCTTATGGATAAAAGCTACTGTAAAAAATAAAAAGTTTACCGGGCTGGTTTTCGGCATCGTGCCAGAGCATCAGGGAAAAGGTGCAGACAGTTATATAATTGTGGAAGGTTGTAAAGTAATACAGGGATTGACAATCACGGATGGCAAATATGAATTGGGAAAACCGATCTATGAAGATTATGAAATGCAATGGATCGGGGAATTCAATCCTAAAATGGTGAATGTGGCAGAAGCCATTGCCGGTAACCGTAGCAGGATATTAACTACTTATCGTTATTTATTCGACAGGACAAAAGAGTTCAAACCTCACCCGATTTTACATTAAAACTTATTAACAGAAAGTCTTCTTATTCGGCAAGCCGTTCAGGGTTTCTTAAATTGCAGGCTGTATGGAAAAATTCATCGTATCGGCCAGGAAGTACAGGCCACAGACATTTGATACAGTTGTAGGGCAATCGCATATTACCACAACTTTAAAAAATGCAATCAAACATCAGCAGCTTGCTCATGCATTTTTATTCTGTGGACCAAGAGGTGTTGGCAAAACTACCTGTGCGAGGATACTGGCAAAAACGATCAACTGCGAAAAACCAACAAAAGATGGTGAGGCTTGCGATAAATGCAACAGTTGTACTTCTTATAACGATGGTGCTTCGCTGAATTATTTTGAATTGGATGGCGCCTCCAATAATTCGGTGGATGATATAAGAGAACTGGTAACACAGGTCCGGTTTGTACCACAATCAGGAAAATATAAAGTGTATGTGATAGATGAGGTACACATGTTAAGTTCTTCAGCGTTCAATGCTTTTTTAAAGACGCTGGAAGAACCACCTTCCTATGCCATTTTTATTCTTGCTACTACTGAAAAACATAAGATCCTTCCGACTATCTTAAGCCGCTGCCAGATATTTGATTTCAAACGTATCACTACCAATGATACTGTACAACACCTGGAAGAAATTTGCAAAAAAGAAGAAATAAGTGCAGAGAAAGCAGCATTGCAGGTGATTGCACAGAAAAGTGAAGGTTGTTTAAGAGATGCTCTAAGTATTCTTGATAAGATCGTAAGCTTTACCAATGGAGAACTGAATTATACAAACACATTAGAGCATCTGAACATTCTGGATGCAGAGTGCTATTTCAACCTGCTGGAGTGTATGCAGAAGCAGGATCTTTCCGGTGCTTTGCTGCAATACGATGATATCAATCGAAAAGGATTTGAAGGCGACCTTGTTCTCAATGGTTTTGCAGAATTCATCCGCAATTTGCTTGTATGTAAAGATGATAAAGCCGCTGTGCTTTTAGATGTTGTAGAAAGCTTTAAAGAAAAATATATTGCTACTGCTAAAAAACAGGATGCGGCACTTCTTATAAGTGCATTAAACATCCTGAATACGGCAGAAATAAATTACAAGGCAGCAAGAAATAAAAGATTGCATACAGAGCTAACACTTATAAAGCTCTGTTATCTGCAGCAAGCCATTCAATTGTCATCTGAAGGAGGCAACCTTTCTAAAAAAAAAGTAGTTGAATCAGCAAAGTCACTTGCTTTCCGGCAGATAAAACCATTTGCAGTAAAAGAGCTACCGACAAATAAGGTTACTGTAAGAGCAACTCCAACTGAAGAAGCAAAATTGATTGTTGAAACACCGGCAAAAGAAAAATTACTTCTTAGAGAAGAAAAACCTGCATTTAATCAACAACCAATAAGCAGTTCCCCACAACCAGTAGCCGGAACCAAAATAGCGGCTTTGGATAAGATACGTAAGCAATATAAATCCAATGGCAATAATGGAAACGGGAATGCTAATCACCCATTGAAACAGGAAGAACTGGAATTTGCATGGGCTGAGTATGTTCTTGACCTTAAAAAGGCAAAGAACCCGGCGGCACAACCTTTTGAACTGGCTTTATTAAAGGTTAAAGATGAAAATTCATTTGAAGTGGTAACCGCCAATACGGTTGAAAAACAATTTATCGAACAAGACAGGAATCATGTTTTCCCTTTTTTACAGGAAAAACTTAAAAACCGTTTGTTACAGTTTACCATAATTGTGGAAGATAAAGCAGAGAACAGACCAGTTATAGAATTAACACTCACATCAAAGGAGCAGTACCAAAAAATGTCTGAACTCTACCCGATGGTACGGGAATTAAAAGAACGATTAAAACTTGATCTGGACTATTGAGTTATCATCTTCAGCAAACAAGAATAACACCTCAACAGTAATCTGGTACACAACGGGTTCAGCATTCATTATTTTGCCTTAATTTCGGCAAAAATTCACAGGCAATGGCCGAAAAAATATTGATGCCCAGGCTTAGCGACACAATGACGGAAGGTGTAATAGCTGCGTGGCATAAAAAAGTCGGAGATAAAGTAAAAAAAGGTGACCTGCTGGCAGAGATCGAAACAGATAAAGCCACCATGGAACTGGAAAGCTATAAAGATGGTACACTTCTACATCTTGGCGGAGATAAAGGTGCAAAGATCCAGGTGGATGAGCTGCTGGCAATTGTCGGTAAAGATGGGGAAGATATATCTTCATTGGTAAGTAGTGGAAATAACCCTGCAAAAAAAGAAGAACCGAAGAAACAACAATCAGCTCCTGCTGCTCCAACAGCAAAAACCACTTCGGCCCCAACCATTGATATTTCGAAGATGGAAGAAGTGGTGCTGATGCCAAGACTGAGTGATACAATGGAAGAGGGAGTAATTGCCGGCTGGCATAAAAAAGTTGGTGATACTGTAAAGAAAGGTGAAGTATTGGCAGATATCGAAACAGATAAAGCCACGTTGGAATTGGAGAGTTACAAGAACGGAACACTTTTACATGTTGGTGCCGAAAAAGGAGAAAAGATCCCTGTTAACGGACTCCTTTGTATAATAGGAGAAAAAGGAAAAGTAGATGTAGATGCAATCGTTGCTGCTTCAAAAGGTGGTGCTGTCTCATCACCGGCTACACAAAAAGCAGAAACGGCTGATACTGCTTCTGCGGAAACTGAAAAAACAGAATCCCCGGTTACTTCATCGTCTGTAAATGGAAGAGTGAAAGCCTCTCCATTAGCCAAAAAATTAGCAGCTGAAAAAGGAATTGACATCAGTTCTATTAATGGAACTGGAGATGGTGGCAGAATAACAAAAGCAGATATTGACAATTATAACCCTTCCGCTGCCCCTGCCAAAGCTGCATCAGCCCCGGCTACAACTGCAGCTCCTGTATTTACCGGAAGTACGGAGGAAGGATATACTGACATTCCTAATTCGCAAATACGGAATGTAATAGCCAGAAGATTAGGAGAAAGTAAATTCAGTGCCCCGCATTTCTATCTTACGATGGAAATAAATATGGACAACGCAATGGCTGCAAGGGTACAATTAAATGAAGTCAGCCCTGTAAAGATCAGCTTTAATGATATGGTGGTAAAAGCCACTGCAATGGCTTTGAAACAACATCCTGCTATTAATGCATCATGGATGGGTGATAAAATCAGAAGATACAGTCATATACATATTGGTATTGCTGTGGCTATCGAAGATGGATTGATAGTTCCGGTAGTTAAGTTTGCCGATCAAAAAACATTATCCCAAATAGCCGCAGAAAGTAAAGAGCTTGCCGGTAAAGCAAAGAATAAAAAATTGCAACCAAATGAATTTTCGGGCAATACATTTACTATCTCAAACCTGGGCATGATGGATATTGATGAATTCACAGCCATCATTAATCCGCCGGACAGTTGCATCATGGCTGTTGGAAGAATTAAAGAGATAGTTGTACGAAAAGGAGAAGGCTTTGGGGTAAGTAATGTTATGAAGATCACTTTGAGTTGCGACCACCGGAGTGTGGACGGAGCTTCCGGTGCAGCCTTCCTGCAAACTTTTAAGAAATACATGGAAAACCCGATTACCATGTTATTATAATGTTTAAAAACTATTCAGTATAAATAAGCTACCAGAGGGGTAGCTTTTTTTATTCGTAAAAGGTAATCCTGCGTACATATCGAAGGTTATTCTGATATACTTATCATCATTAGGTAATATGCCTTAGTGACTGAATAAAAATCTGTTTGTCAATTCTCTTCAATCTATTTGAACTTATATTGCAATAATTACAAAAATATGGATGAAGAAAACTATAAGATATCCTTTGCCAGCATGCTGCTGATCAGCGGAGTTTCTTGTATACTATTTAGTTTTATAATGAAGATGCTTGAAGGTGATCATTCATACATACTGCTTACTATAGGTTATTCTACTTCTGCATTAAGTATCCTCATCTGGCTTGGAAAAACACTACTTCAAAATGGGCTTACTCAGAAAAAAAGAAATCAACGGATAACACCCTGACCTATCATTATTCTATTAGTCTTACCAAGAAATGTGGCCTGTTGATATTTTTCAATATTTTTTGAAAACTCAAAAAGCCTTGTTAGTTTTGCTCTATGAAATTAACCGAAGCAAAGCAGCAATTCATAAGCAGTTGGGGTGCATTTGGCACCCATTGGGGCATTAACCGTACGATGGCGCAGATACATGCCCTGCTACTTATCAGCTCTGATCCTCTTACACAGGATGACATCATGGAAGAGTTGAATATCAGCCGGGGGAATACCAATATGAACATCCGGGAACTAATAAATTGGGGCCTTGTAGAAAGAGTGATCCTGACTGGTGAAAGAAAAGAATTCTTTACTGCGGAAAAAGATATCTGGAAAGTAGTGAAACAGATTGTAAAGGAAAGAAAGAAAAGAGAATTAGAACCAATGTTACAATTGCTTGATAAACTGGAAGAAGTGGAAGGAGACAAAAGGGATAAGAACGTAAGATCATTCGTTGATACGGTCAGCAGTATAAAAAAACTTGGTAAGCAAGCCGATAAAACATTAGATACGATGATCAAAGCAGAAGAAAGCTGGTTTATCGGTTCTTTGATGAAAATTTTCAAATAAGCACCATAGCTTTGCTTCATGAGTGAAAAGAAAACACTGGTACTTGGTGCTTCCGATAACCCATCAAGATATAGTTATCTCGCTATTCAGCGGCTTCGCCAACACAAGCACCCGGTTGTTGCTATAGGCAGGAAGGATACAAAAGTTGGAGATGTAATTATCAATAAAGAGAAACAGCATTTTGAAAACATTGACACAATTACAATGTATATGAACCTGCAACACCAGCAGGAATATCATGATTATATACTTTCATTGAATCCCAAACGGATCATCTTTAATCCAGGTGCAGAAAACGATGAATTAGCAGAAATGGCAACAAAAAGAGGAATAAAAACCATGGATGCATGCACCCTTGTTTTGTTAAGTACAAACCAGTATTGATACGTAGATAACCAATTTCAATTAAGAAGATTTACGATTACCCCGGAGTACTACTCCTCAATCTTTTTAATAAAACAGCTACAGGTTTGGAATATTTTAAATCTTTCACAAATCTTGTGTCACCGTCCCCAATGAGAGCTACAACCCAAACCAGGGTTGTTTAACAATATCCTATTGACCTATAAAAAAAGCGAAAATGAAAAACCTTCGTACCCACGCAGTATGCGTATGCATGATGTTATTGAGCTGTGCCGCTTTCTCTCAGGGCCAGGGCAATGTACCGCTAAACGAGCCGGATCTAAACAGACCTACTCTTTTTGACAATTTACCCGACAGGATACCAGTAAACATGAGCAGGGTTATAACCCTTATTGGCCGATCCGTTGGCAGTATAGTAAACATGGATGTTTCTGACAATGTTTCCTTACGTATTGACGGCGAAGTAGTGTCTACTGCCAATAAGTTCGACAACAAACTGGAGAGTGTAGTTATCAGGTCTTCAAATTTTAACGGTGCTGCATTTACTATTTCAAAGATCACCGATGCTGATGGAGTTATCAGCTATACTGGCAGGATCGTAAGCCTTAAACATGGTGACCTCTTCGAATTAAAGAATGAAAATGGAAACTATACTTTGATAAAAAGAAAATTTTATGACCTGGTTAATGAATAACTGACCCGTTTTTATATCCGTCCCAATCATTTGTACCTATTGAAAAACTTCTAAATCCTACTTTGTTATGAAAAACTTTTTATTCACCTGTCTTTTAGCGATAGCTATCAGCTCCGCTACCGACATAAAAGCCCAAGTGCCGATACTGAGCAGCCGTCCAACTGCATCATCAGTTATCTTCCTTGACTTTGACGGGCAAACACTGAACGGAACAGCCTGGAATTATGCGGGTCCGTTATATCTCGGTGCTTCAGGATTGAACACAACGCAGATCACTGATGTGTTTAACCGTGTGGCCGAAGACTATCGTCCTTTCAATGTAAACGTCACTACAGATTCAACCCGGTTCTTTGCTGCACCAATGGCCAGCCGTATGCGGGTTATTGTAACTGTTAGCTGGGAGTGGTATGGTTCAGCAGGAGGCGTAGCCTTTGTTGGCTCCTTCACCTGGGGCGACGATACACCTTGTTTTGTTTTCAGCTCCCTGCTTAACTATAATGTAAAGAATATTTCTGAAGCCACTTCACATGAAGCCGGTCATACACTTGGGCTGTATCACCAGTCAAGATATGACGCAAGCTGTAATAAAATATCAGACTATCATTCTGGTACCGGTACAGGCGAGATTGGCTGGGCGCCTATCATGGGTGTAGGTTATTACCAGAACATGACCTTATGGAACAATGGTCCAAATTCATATGGTTGCACCAATTACCAAACTGATCTTTCTGTAATTACAACCGGCAATGGATTCTCATTCCGGACAGATGACCATGCTGGCAATTTCGCCAGTGCTACTAATGCTACATTTTCCGGAAACATTTTCAATGTAAATGGTGTGGTGGAACAGAATACAGATATGGACCATTTCAGGTTTGTACAACCTGCCACAGGTCGTTTCCAGTTAAATGCTGTTCCTTATAATGTTGGAACCGGTAATGCAGGTTCAAATCTTGACCTGCAGGTATCTTTGTATAACGGCTCACAAGCTTTATTAAATACTTATAACCCGGGAACACTACTCAGTTCAGTTGTTGATACGATCCTTGCACCTGGTACTTATTTTTTAAGAATTGAAGGAAGAGGTAATATCTATGCGCCAAACTATGCAAGTCTCGGATCATATGCCCTTACAGGAACATTTACTGCGGGTGGTGCATTACCACTCAGAAGACTCGAACTGACCGGAGAACTGGTAAGTGATAAGCACAAACTGAACTGGCTGATAGATGCTGATGAGCAGGTAGTAAACCAGGTATTGGAAGTAGCAACAGATGGCAGAAACTTCAGCCCGGTTACAACACCAGGCAACAATGACCGCCAGTTCCTTTACAGGCCATACGTTAGTACATCTGCCCAATATCGTTTGCATGTAACATTCGATAATGGCCACAAGTATTATTCAAACATCGTTACCCTGCGTGGAAACGGCTCTATAGAGAGACCAAAATTAGTAAGCAACCTGATCAGCAATAATATCATTACTGTTAACAGCCCGGGCAATTACAGTTATATCATCTATGACATGAACAGTAAAGTTACACACCGTGGTCAACTTACCACCGGGTTGAACAATATTGCATCAGGCAATACATCCGGTGGCATGTATATGATACAGTTCACTAACGGTGTGCAGCAATGGACCGATAAATTTGTTCGTCAATAAACTCTCTGTACTCTGTATTGACTTTTTGAAGTCGTAACAGAATCTTAATCCGTACCCTTTTTGATTATCAAAGGTTTTCCTGTAACTTAGGAAAACCTTTTTTTATGCGCTGGAGAAAATTTAATGGCGATCCGATCGAATTACCCATCATGGATGCTGTAGAAAATGCCATCAAACGGGAAACTGCCAACGGCTATCGTTTGAAGGTCTGTATCGGCACCGATTCACAGGTAAAAGGACAGGAAACAGAATTTGCAACAGTTATCGTCTTCCTTCGTGAAGGGCATGGCGGCTTTATGTTCATCCACAATGAAAAGACAAAGCAGCAATTCACCATTAAGGAAAGAATGCTGATGGAAGTGGCCAAGAGCATTGAAATTGCTTATGAACTCTGTAACCTGTTTACCGTGTATGATGTGGATATGGAAGTGCATGCCGACATCAACACTAATCCCAGTTTCAAGAGTAACGATGCTTTGAAAGAAGCAATGGGTTATATACTGGGAATGGGGTTTGCCTTCAAAGCAAAACCGGAGGCATTTGCCAGCAGCAGTTGTGCCAACAAAGTGGTAAACTGACCGGCTCCGCTAAAATGATGAATGAAGCGGAGAAAACTCCGCTGGTTATTTCGTCCCCTTTACTTTTTAGATCTTCTTCGCAGGCCAATCACTAAAAGAAGCAGTAAGCTAGCCCCAATTGCGATCCGGATGATCGCATTTCTTTTTTGCTTAGCCTTTCTATCTTTTTGTAATTCAAGGATAGAGTTCATGTCAGCCCTTACCTGGTTGGAATCTACAGCAGGCAATGTTTTGGCGATACTGTCTTTAAATTGAATCAGCTTCTGAACGGTAGAATCATTCTGCAGCAAATTTATCTTGTTCCGCATTTTATTCCCCTTTTGTCCAGAGGCAAACATTGAAGAACAGAGTATCAATGCGAATAAAATCTTTTTCATATTATGGATTTGAAAAACAGAAGCAAACCGGCCTTACTCAATTTGCAGATTCCAATTTGATCTCAACAGGTGCAAGTGGTTCATTAGTTTGACCAGCTAAAAACTTAGAGGCTGAAGCAGAAGTAAGGGCTGTAAATCCTTTCTCTATCTTTTTGCTGTCTTCCTGGGCCAGCGAAAAAGTGATGAGTACCATAATAAACAATACTGCTACGATATTTTTTTCGGATAAGAATGGTTTCATGTAAGGTTTGTAATGAGTTGCAAATTAAGGATATTTCACTAATCAGCTTATACCCTATTTGTAGTATTTATGTCTTCAGTCGTTTAAAACTGCTGTTCAAACCGCCGATATAATCCAGTATTTCCTTTCTTCCTGTTCTCTTTACGGCCGATGTTGTAAAGTTTGGTGGCGGTTCTTCCCAGTTCTCTGCCAGGGCATTTAAAAATCCTTTTACATTTCTTTCAGTTGCTCCCGGTTTGTTCTTATCAGCTTTGGTAAACACCAGTACAAAAGGCACCTGCCACTCCCCCAGCTGGTTGATGAATTCAATATCTATTTTCTGCGGTTCATGGCGGCTGTCAACCAGTACAAACAAACAAACGAGATTCTCCCGTAGCCGGATGTACGATTCGATCATGTTCCCCCAGTTATTCCTTGCCTTTTGCGAAACGGTGGCATATCCATAACCCGGCAGGTCAACCAGAAACCATTTCTTTTTATCAGAAGAGATGATTTCAAAATGATTGATAAGCTGTGTTTTTCCGGGGGTGCCTGAGGTTTTGGCCAGGTTTCGTTGTCCGGTAATCATATTGATCAATGATGACTTTCCCACATTGCTTCTGCCAATAAAAGCATACTCCGGTTTATCCGCCGGCGGGCATTGTTTATGAGTGGCGCTGCTGATGATGTATTTTCCAGAAATGATCTCCATAAGTGTGCAAGATAGGGAAGCTAAGGGAAGTCGGAGTTCGGAAGTCGGATGCTGGATGTAAGAGGTCGGAAGTAAGATGGGGGAATGAACCTCAAGCCTTAAACTTTAAACCTGAAACCCTAAACCTTCAACCCTGAACCTTGTTATCTTTGCGACCCATGTCGAAATCACTTCCCCACGACCATATTACACCCTTCAAAGATTCCGAAAAAGGCAAGAAGGAGCAGGTGGCTGATATGTTTGACCAGATAGCCCCGAAGTATGATGCGATGAACCGTTTTCTATCTGCCCGTACAGATATTGGCTGGCGAAAAAAAGCCATCAAACTGCTGAAAAAAGACAACCCGCAACGCATACTGGATGTGGCTACCGGCACGGCTGATATGGCCATTATGACTGCCAGACTGCTGAACCCTGAACGCATTGATGGTATTGATATTTCGGCGGGCATGCTGGAGCTTGGCCGTAAAAAGATTGAAAAAGAACAACTTACCCACATTATCCAACTGCATCAAGGCGATTCAGAAACAATAAACTTTGGTGATAATACGTTTGATGCGGTAATGGTGGCATTTGGAGTACGGAACTTTGAAAACCTGGAAAAGGGCCTTGGTGAAATGTGGAGAGTACTGAAACCGGGAGGCCGTTTAATAGTGCTTGAATTCTCCACACCGAGACGCAGTGCAGTAAAGAGTTTATACAATCTTTATATGGGCATCATTGCCCCGCAGGTGGCCCGGTGGTTCAAACAGAATAAAGAAGCCTATCAATACCTTAATGCATCATCCAATGCATTTCCGGATCGCCATTTATTTACTGACATTTTAAAAAAAACGGGGTATGCTGAAACAAGTTATACACCGCTAAGTTTAGGAATATGTTGCATTTACTCCGGAAGAAAGCCACAATAAAAAAGACTATCACTTTTCACCTGCTTGCCGGTCTGTTACTGGTATCTGCTGCTGCAACTGCGCAGATAGACCGGTATGAGCTGAACATGCCCGATCATGATGAGAAGCCATATTATTTTGGAATGACACTCGGTGTAAACCTTGCCCGTTTTCAAACCTACCCGCATCCACGGTTTTTAGAAAGCGATAGTGTGTATGTGGCCGAGCCTGCCAACTCCGGCGGATTTACGCTGGGTCTTTCAGCAACTGCCCGGTTATCTAATCGCTTTCAGTTACGTTTCAACCCGCAGCTGATGTTCATTGAGCGGAATATATTTTACAACCTGAAGCACCCGGATATTGATGGTCTTACGGAAGTAACCAAAAAAGTGGAATCCGTTATTGTTACATTTCCTTTCCAGTTAAAATTCCAGAGTGACCGTATCGGCAACTTCAGGGTGTACACACTGGCAGGTTTTAAAGCGGATATAGATATGGCCAGTAATGCCCGTGCAAAAAGAGCCGAAGAACTCGTAAAGATCGAAAAGTATGATTTCGGTCCTGAGTTTGGAATCGGTTTCAATTTCTTTTTCGACAGTTTTATCTTCTCTCCCGAAATAAAGATCAGCAACGGGCTGCGGAATATTCATGCCCGTGATGAGAACCTCCGCTTTTCCAATGTATTTGATAAGATACAATCCCGGATGATCGTATTCAGCATTCACCTGGAAGGATAAACCAGCCATACTTACTTCATACTGTTATCATACTTCCGGTATGCCTGAGGGTGGCACCCCTGATACTCACCTCGTACTTACCTCATACTCTCCTCATACATGATTGATACTTGCCGCATACATGACTGATACATGAAGCATACTTAACTGTTCTAAAATGTCCCGGATTGATGGCTTAGATAAAGAATTAACCGGGAGTAGATATTCTTTTAGCCGGAAGCAAATAGAGTCACCAGTATACTTTCGCCTTAGCCAAAAAATAACCCATTTATGGTATTGACTTGTATGAGGTTTTATTTTACCATTGTGAAGTAATAAAAATGGATTGTCCTAACGACAATACAAAAAGTATAACACTAAAAGGCTGTTTCTCAACACTTACATTTTTTGTGATACTACATCTTATATCATAAATTTATGTGTTAGCGGCAACCTTAACCAACATCACATTTTATTATGAGAATATTTTATTTTTTGCTTTTCTTGCCTTTTTATTCTGTATCGCAGAATAACAGCACCGGTTCATCAATAGCAAATACGTTTATTAATTCATTAGACAGTGTACAAAAGTCGAAAACTGTGTTCCCCTTTGATACGATGTCACGTTATGACTGGCATTATGTTCCTGCTTCTAGTGTTCCCAGACAAGGGATTGCTATAAGAGAATTAGACAGCATTCAAAAGCAAAATGTTTACAATTTGCTTAAGACTTATTTGAGCAGCAATGGTTATACAAGGACTCAGGACATTATGAATACAGAGTATTTATTGAAAGAACTGGAACCTAATAGTAAAGGACGTATTCCTGAAAATTATTTTGTAGCCTTCTACGGTAATCCTGGGAAAGATAAAACTTGGGGTTGGAAATTTGGTGGGCATCACCTTGCACTAAATTATGAATTGGCATTTGCTCCTTTCTTTTTTGGAGTTTATCCTGCTGTTAGAACTACAAATAAAGACAAAGAAAAAAATATATTTAAGGACGAAGAAGGACTTGGATTTAAACTGGTAAACTCATTAACACAGGAACAAAAGTTGAAAGCAATATTTAAACTCGTTCCATTTGTAGATGTCGTAACTAAAAATTCGCATAAAGTTGTTCCTTTTGACACTGTGGGAATCATCGCAAAAGACCTTACTCTTGAACAAAAGCATTTTTTAAATCAACTAATAGTAACTTATCTCTCTAACATGCCAACTAAGATTGCTAAACTTAGAATGAAAAGAATCATATCAGAAGATTTTAATCAAATAAGTTTTGGATGGGCTGGAAGTACAAAAGTAGGAGAACCTCATTACTACAGAATTCAAGGAAAAACGTTTTTAATTGAGCTAGACAATACGCAGCACAATGCTAATCATGTTCATACAGTTTGGCGAGATTTTAATGGTGACTATGGAATTGATCTGTTGAAGGAACACTATAAAAATAGCAACCACCATAATAAATAAGTTTTTGACACTTCAACTATTTCACA
>CAYVSH010000020.1:26779-29934 GCA_964453625.1 uncultured Chitinophaga sp. | reverse complement strand
CTTTAGCATTACTGCGTGAACCGGTACAGGTTGCAAAGACCCGTACAATGGGTTTGAAGAAAGTATTTAACGGTTAATCCGATTACATCGAATTAAATTATTATGAAAAAGGTAAAGATAACACTGGTAAAAAGTCCTATTGACAGATCTGAACGTCAAAAGTTGACCGTGCAGGCTTTAGGATTAGGAAAGTTGAATTCTACAAAAGAAGTAGAAGCTACTCCGCAGATTTTAGGTATGATCACCAAGGTGAATCATCTTCTGAAAGTTGAAGAGTTAAATTAATAAAATTGAATGCGGATTTAATTCGCATTTATTCTTTATAAAAGGCGAGCCCCGAATGCTTTCGGGGCGTTGAGTAAAAAATAAAAGCAACAAAAATGAAACTACACGAATTAAAACCTGCAAAAGGTTCAACTCACAAAGTAAAACGTATTGGTCGTGGTGATGGTTCCGGACATGGTGGAACATCTACAAAGGGTACAAAAGGTGCACAGGCCCGTACTGGTTATAAAAGTAAAATGGCACATGAAGGTGGCCAGATGCCCATTCAGCGTCGTATTCCAAAACGTGGATTTAAGAATCCTAACAGAATTGAATATAAAGTGATCAATCTGGGACAAGTAGAACAGCTTGCTGCCAAGTATGGTATCACCGAGTTTACTCCTGAAAATCTTTATATCAATGGTCTGATTGCTCAGACTGACAGGGTTAAATTATTAGGCAATGGTGAGATAAAGGGTAAATTCACTTTCAAAGTGAATGCTGCTAGCGAAAAAGCTAAGTCAGCCATTGAAGCAGCCGGAGGATCAGTAGAGATTGTAAAGTAAAATAGCTAAATTGCAACGACGCATTTAAGATGCGTCTTTTATTTATACTGGATTGAAGAAAAGTACAGTATGTTTTTAGGCTTTTAAATTTTTGTAATCCCCGTGAAGAAATTAATACAAACACTTAAGAATATCTGGAGCATAGAGGACCTGAGAAGTAAGATAATTTTTACTCTCATGATGATTGCTATCTATCGTCTTGGCTCACATATAGTATTGCCAGGTATTGATCCTACTAAAATATCAGCCGGAGACCAGAACAGTACAGGTATTCTTGGCCTGATTGATGCTTTCTCCGGAGGCGCATTTAACAATGCTTCCATTTTTGCATTAGGTATCATGCCATATATCTCTGCTTCTATCTTTATGCAGTTGATGACAGTATTGGTTCCTACTTTCCAGAAGATGCAGAAAGAAGGTGAAAGTGGAAGGAAGAAGATTAACCAATATACAAGATATCTTACCGTTATAGTAACATTATTACAGGCGTCAGCATACGTTTCATATTTACAGGGAATGTTTGCACAGTCTGGTGCCATCATGCCAGCCTTCTCAGGTTATTTCTGGTTGTCATGTCTAGTAGTATTATCTGCAGGTACCATGTTTGTAATGTGGATCGGTGAAAAGATAACTGACAAAGGATTAGGTAATGGTACTTCTCTTATTATCATGATCGGTATCATCGCCAGGTTGCCACAGTCTTTCCTGCAGGAATTGAGTAATAAATCAGGTCGTAGTGGTGACATCTTAATATTCATTATTGAGATCGCTATTCTGATAGCTATCATTATGGGTTGTGTATTGTTGATCCAGGGAGTAAGAAAAGTACCGGTGAACTACGCAAAGCAGATTGTTGGTAACCGCCAGTTTGGTGGGGCAAGACAGTTTTTACCATTAAAGGTTAATGCTGCAGGTGTAATGCCAATCATCTTTGCCCAGGCCATCATTTTTATCCCTACCATCTTTGCTAATTTCAGTACTGAAGGGGGTGGTTTCTTAAGAGCTATGAACGATCATACCAATATCTGGTATATGCTGATTTATTCAATTGTAGTTATCGGGTTTACATTCTTATACACAGCTTTGATATTTAATCCAAAGCAGATATCGGATAACCTGAAGCAGAATAATGGCTTTATCCCCGGTGTAAAACCAGGTCAGCCAACAGCAGATTATATCGGTACCATCATGGACAAGATCACATTGCCTGGTGCATTCTTATTGGCATTTGTAGGTATTTTACCGGGTATTGTTGACAGGTTTGGAGTTACTCAGCAGTTCTCTACTTTCTTTGGAGGAACTTCATTGTTGATCATGGTAGGTGTAGTACTCGATACTTTGCAACAAATCGAAACACAGTTATTGATGCGTCAATATGACGGATTAATGAAAAGCGGAAGATTACAGGGAAGACAAACATCATCTGCTGTGCAGATGTAAGAAATATTTTGATGTTAGTATAAACCCGGTAAGCATCAACTTGCCGGGTTTGTTTTTTTAAGGATATTTGCAAACTATGATGATCTACAAAACAAATGAGCAGGTTGAATTGATGCGCCAAAGTGCATTACTGGTAAGTAAAACACTGGCTGAAATTGCAGGAATACTTAAACCAGGGGTTACAACTATTTCCATTGATAAAAGGATAGGGGAATTTATTAAGGACCATAAAGCCATTCCATCATTTCTTCATTATAAGGGTTATCCATTTAACTCCTGTATATCTGTTAATGACGTGGTGGTGCATGGTTTTCCGGGTGCTACTGCATTACAGGAAGGAGATATTGTGTCTGTTGATATAGGTGTGATATTAAATGGATGGCATGGAGACCATGCTTATACTTTTGCAATTGGAGATCCGGGTGAGGAAGTGATGAAATTGATCAAGGTGACAAAAGAATCGCTTTATAAAGGAATAGAAAAGGCAATTGCCGGAAACAGGATAGGTGATATAGCATTTGCCATACAAGAACATACTGAAAGAAAAAATGGTTATGGTGTAGTGCGAGAACTGGTTGGGCATGGGTTAGGAAAAAATTTGCACGAAGATCCACAGGTGCCTAATTATGGAAAAAGGGGAAGTGGCCCCAAACTAAAAGAGGGGTTGGTACTGGCTATAGAGCCAATGATAAATATGGGAACAAAAGATGTTTATACAGAAGATGATGGCTGGACTGTAAGAACCAAAGATGGAAAACCATCTGTACATTTTGAACATGATGTTTGTGTAAAAAAAGGCAAAGCAGATATATTATCCGACAACAGTATCATCGAAAGGGCAGAAGAAGCCAATCCGAATCTATTTACGCAACAAATAGCTCAGCC
>CAYVSH010000020.1:16164-26769 GCA_964453625.1 uncultured Chitinophaga sp. | reverse complement strand
AGGGGTTTGTTTTAAAAATGAAAGAAAAAAGATTGATAGTTGTTGGTGGAGGTGCAGCAGGTTTTTTCTGCGCCATAAATGCAGCTAGATTAAATCAATCTTTACAAGTTACTATACTGGAAAAAAATAATAAACTGCTTTCTAAAGTTTCAATTAGCGGAGGAGGTCGATGTAATATCACCCATGCCTGCTTTGATTTATTGGAGATGAGTAAGAAATATCCGAGAGGTGGCAATTTTATAAAGAAAGCATTCCACCAGTTTTTTACTACTGATACAATCAATTGGTTTGAGGAGAGGGGTGTGAAGCTAAAAACTGAGACTGATGGAAGAATGTTTCCGGTTTCGGATTCATCACAAACAGTAATTAATAGTCTCTTGAATGAAGCCCAGCAATACGGAGTGAAGATTTTGATGAAAACAGAAGTAAAATATCTTGTAAAGAATGGTGATTTGTTTGAATTAGAATTATCTGGCGGAGATAAGTTGATCTCAGATTATATATGTATAGCAACCGGTGGATTTCCTAAGCATTCTATGTTTGAGTGGTTGATAAAGTTGGGCCATTCAATTGAAGAACCTGTGCCTTCTTTATTCACTTTCAATATACCAAATCATTCCATAACAAAACTGATGGGTGTAAGTGTATTAAATGCAACAGTGAAAATTATCGGTACAAAACTTATTCAATCTGGTCCAATGTTAATTACCCATTGGGGGCTAAGTGGCCCTGTTATTTTAAAACTAAGTGCATGGGGAGCAAGCGAACTGGCTATAAAAAAATATGATTTTGGAATAATGGTAAATTGGCTGGGCGATTCTAATGAACAGCAGCTTACAGAAAAATTTCAGTCTCTCCGTTTTAAAATAGCTACTCAGAAGATATTTAATAAAAACCCATTTGGACTACCCCAAAGATTATGGGAATTTATTCTTGATTACTCAGGAGTAAAAACTGAACTCAATTGGGCTGATTTACCGGGAAAAGAACAAAATAAGTTAATTAGGAATTTATGTGCATTTGAATTTAATATTAAAGGGAAAACTACTTTCAAAGAAGAGTTCGTTACAGCCGGAGGGATTCAACTAAATGAGATTGATCATAATACCATGATGAGTAAGTTGGTTCTAAATCTTTTCTTCGCTGGAGAAATTATGAATGTGGATGGGGTGACGGGGGGATTTAACTTTCAGCATGCCTGGACAAGTGGATATATAGCAGCAAAATCAATAGCAAAAAGTTAATCTGATTAATTAATAGAATTCGTATATATAATATGGGAATTAGTATCATAATACCTGCATTCGAGGAGGAAAAAAACATAGGTAAATTAATTCAATACCTGAAACAACATGGGGGAACAGAAGTAATCGAATTAATTGTTGTTGATGGTGGCAGTAGTGATGCAACTATTGTTGAAGCAGGCAAAGCTGGTGCCAATGTTGTAGTTTCAAATGAAAAAGGAAGAGGTGCTCAGATGAATTATGGAGCTTCAATTGCAAAGGGTGAAGTGCTATATTTTGTTCATGCTGACGTTTACCCACCCAAAAGTTTTGTTGCTGATATTCTAAAAGCAATAAAAGATGGATACGACTTCGGAAGATATATAATGAAATTTGATAGTACAAAATGGTATCTAAAAGTGAATGCCTTCTTTACCCGTTTTGATTTATTTGTTTGTTATGGTGGTGATCAAACATTATTTATAACAAAGGAATTATATACTAAGTCAGGAGGCTTTAATCCTTCCATGCAAATTATGGAAGACTTTGAATTTACTAAAAGGGCCCGAACATTGGGGCGGTATAAGATAATTAAAAAAGGCGCCTTGATATCAGCGAGGAAGTATGATACCAATAGCTGGTGGAATGTTCAGATGGCAAATAAGAAAATTGTGAATATGTATAAAAAAGGGGCCAGTCAAAGCGACATGATTTTGATGTATAAAAAAATGCTTAATTACAGATAAAACCATCTATCTCAATTGTGCGTAAATCATTTAATTGTAATGAAGCCGATTATTAGTGGAATACAACAAGTGGGTATTGGCGTGGCTAATGCTGCGGAGGCTTTTAATTGGTATTGTCGGATATTTGGTACCGACATCGTTGTTTTTAAAGATGCAGCACCAGCCTCTTTAATGAAACAATATACAGGTGGTACAATTCATGAACGTTTTGCCATTCTTGCTTTGAATCTCCAAGGTGGGGGAGGATTTGAAATATGGCAGTTTACTTCCCGTAAACCTGAGGCTGCATTACAAAAAATTCAGTTAGGTGACCTGGGAATTTTTTCAGTTAAAATAAAATGTAAGGATGTTAATGCTACATATGAATTTTATTGGAAGGAAGGGGTGAAACTTCTTTCTATGCCAACTAAGAACCCTGCAGGAATTCTCCACTTTTTTATGGAAGATCCATATGGCAATACATTTGAAATAATTGAGGATAGTAATTGGTTTACAAAAAATGGAAGTTTAACAGGATCAGTTTGTGGTATTACAATTGGCGTTTCATCAATTGAAAAATCATTATCATTTTATCAACAAATATTAGGATATACAAATGTTATTTATTCGGGGCAAGGGCATTATGTGGATTTTAAGGAGTTGAATGGTGGAGAAAAAAAATTTAAGCGGATTTTATTGTCGCACAACAGAAAAATGATTGGAGCTTTTGGTAAATTATTAGGTCAATCTTACATAGAACTTATTGAAGTAACTGACAGAAAGCCTGTTAAAATATATAAAGATAGATATTGGGGTGATTTGGGTTTTATTCATGTTTGTTATGATATTAACAGGATGGATGTACATGAACAGGTATGTCTTGATTTGGGTGCGCCGCTTACAGTTAATAGCCGCAATAGTTTTGATATGGGGAAAGCAGCTGGACATTTTGCCTACAATGAAGATCCTGATGGCACACTCATCGAATATGTAGAAACACACAAAGTGCCAATTTTTAAAAAGCTGGGAATATACCTGAACCTTAAAAAGAGAAATCCGAAAAAACCATTGCCTGACTGGATGGTGCGTTGCCTTTCATTCAATCGGGTGAAAGACAAAACATTCAATTGATTGTAATTGTAAAGTATCATGAAAAAATATCTACTGATTTTTTCCTTTATTATTTCAGCTAATAATCTTGTGGCCCAGGAACGGCTTTCGCCCAAAGAGTTTAGAAAAAAACTATCTGTAACAAATGAAGCTTTATTGCTTGATGTAAGAACTGATAAAGAAATACAGAAAGGATATCTTGAAGGAGCAGTTTTTATGGATTTTTATGATTCATTATTTAAAGAAAGGATTTCTGCAATAGATCGAAACAGGCCGGTTTTTGTGTATTGTGCTATTGGCGGCAGAAGCTGGGATGCTGCGAAAATTATGGCTGAAATGGGATTTCAGTATGTTTACGATTTAAAGGGTGGAATTATTGTCTGGAAAATCAAAAACTATCCATTTATAAAATTAAAGGATGACGACAGACAGGGAATAACAAAAAGGGATTTTGAAAAAATGATTGAGGCAAGACCACTTACTCTTGTTGATTTTTATGCACCCTGTTGTGGTCCATGTAAAATTATGGTTCCTGCTCTTGATAGCATAGAAAATGAAATGAAAGACAGTGTATTGATTGTAAAAATTAATGCAGATGAAAATCTTAATCTAATGAAAGATTATAATATAAAGTCACTGCCTTATATCATGGTCTTAAATAATAATAAAATTGTATTTCGGCAGGAAGGTTTTATGAGCCGGGAAGAAATGCAAGCTGTGATAAGACAGTATTATCGTTAAACATTCTATTTCATATCCTTTATACAATCTTCCAGAATATTACTGAGTAAATGATCTGCCCGTCCGGCAATTTCTATTATTTCTGGAATATTTATTGGTTGAAGGTTCTCTGGATCACATTCATCAGTTATTACACTAACTGCCGCACATTTTAGTCCCAATTGATTTGCTACTATTACTTCAGGAACTGTACTCATGCCTACCATATCGGCACCCATTGACCGCAGCCAACGATATTCAGCTTTTGTTTCCAGGTTTGGACCCATAACCGAAACGTATATTCCTTTTTTAACTTCAATATTTTTATGATCTGCAATTTTTTCTATCCGTTTTATCAGATCTCCATCATATGGCTGGCTCATATCCACAAAACGCTGGCCAAATGCAGGATCACTCAGTCCCCGTAAAGGATTATCAGGGAGTAAATTAATATGGTCTTCAATCAAAACAAGGTCACCTTTTCTATAATCCGGATTCATACCACCTGCCGCATTACTTAAAAAGAGATGCTGCACTCCAAGCTCTTTCATAACTCTCACCGGAAATGTGATTTGCTGCATGCTATAGCCTTCATAATAATGAAACCTTCCCTGCATAGCAATCACTTTTGTATGTCCGATGGAACCGAAAATCAAATTTCCCTTGTGAAATTCAACAGTTGCTTCAGGAAAGTTAGGAATTGTTGAATAAGGGGTGACTATAGCATTTTCTATTTTTTCAGCCATTGCTCCCAAGCCGGTGCCCATAATTATACCCACAGTTGGGTTATCTGCCCCCGACTTATTCAAAAAAACACTTGTTTTGGCAACTAATTCAGGTGTAATTGTCATTTAAACATATTTAGATAATCCAATCTTATCCCGGTAAATTTACGTTTATACTGCATTGAATAGATTAACCAACAAGTCAAAATTTTCATGAAGTGTTTTATAATTGCCATAATGCTGATTATTCCAACCGGTTTAATGTCGCAGAAAGGCTATGACGTAAATGATTCCGTAAAGGATTTCCCAATCAATAAAATACTCAATTACTCTGGTATCTCTTCAACTTTTAAGCAGTTCAACAATAAATTATTAGTGATAGATTTTTTTGGAACCTGGTGTATCCCTTGTATAAAGGCATTACCAAAATTATCTGCATTACAGGAAAAATATAATGGAAAAATAAATATAGTACTTGTATCAGACGAGCCGGAAGGAAAATTGAAATCATTTATCGATAAACAAAAAGAATTCAGTCTTCCAATAGTAGTTGACGAAGAATCGATTTTTACTAAGTTATTTCAACCCCCGGCATACCCTTACTCAGTGGTAGTGGGAAATAATGGGATTGTAATAGCAGTATCTGCCCAGGATAAAATGACTGAAGACAATATTGAAAATTGGATATTGGAACAAGATTTCAATAATGAAAAGAAGACGAAAAAGCCGGAGAAAGATTCTGTACTAACTTACTTTATCAGCGAAGAATTAAAACAAGTGGAAAATTCAAAAAATAAACTGGTACAGTTGTCACAGGAGTTTATGTATGCTGCAAAAACGGGTGAACAAACTGACAACTTTATTACTGACTTGAAAGCAATTTCAATGGATGAATTAATTGCTACGGTCAAATCAGACGATGAAAAAAAGGCTTTTTGGATAAACTTATATAATGCCTTTACACAGGTTGCCCTAAAAAATGTTCCGGCGCAGTATAATAAAAGAAGCAAGTTTTTTGGTAATGAATTTATAGAAGTGGCTGGCAAAAAATTCAGCCTGGATGATATAGAACATGGCATTCTCAGGCGGTCTAAGATAAAATGGAGTTTAGGATATTTTAATAAGCTGTTTCCTGGCAGTACGGAAAAAATGTTACGGGTTGATAAGTTAGATTATCGCCTTCATTTTGCATTAAACTGCGGAGCAAAAAGTTGTCCGCCTATTGCATTCTATAAATCTGAAAACATTGATCAGCAGCTTGACCTTGCTACAAAGGCATACTTAACAAGTGAGGCAGAATATGAAGAGGCTACGAATACGGTAAAGTTACCGGCGTTGATGAGTTGGTTCCGAAGAGACTTTGGCGGAAAAAAACAAATGATCGAATTACTTAAACAATTATCAATTGTTCCGAAAAATATAAATCCTAAAATTAAGTTCAAACGCTACGACTGGACATTATATCTTGAAAACTATAAATCATAAAAAAATGGCAAACCATTATTACAATGCAGCAGATCTTGGCAAATTTGGCAACGTTGGAGAATTTCAAAAGCCCATGGCTGATAAATTCTTTACCTGGTATGGCGAAGTGTTTGCAGAAGGTAATTTAACAGCAAAAGAAAAATCCCTGATTGCATTAGCTGTGGCTCATGCTGTACAATGCCCTTATTGTATTGATGCCTATAGCAGTGATGCTTTTGAAAAGGGATGGAGTGAAGGGCAGATGATGGAAGCAATACATGTTGCCTCTGCTATTAAAGGTGGAGCAGCCCTGGTACATGGTGTACAGATGATGAATAAGGTTAAGGAAATAGCTATGTAATTTTCTAAATGTATTGAATGAAGTCTTTAAAAGCACAGCATCACAGATTATCTGATACTCATGAACAAATAGAAATACTCGAGCATGGGTCAAATCATGATGATGCATATAAATTAATTCCATTTCAACAGAAGCTTGAGGAAAGTAATTTATTTCCACTGAAGCCAACACAATTAGAAATCTTCCAGATAAATGTTGGTAAGATGTGTAACCAGGTTTGCAAACACTGCCATGTAGATGCAGGCCCGGACCGGAAAGAAATTATGACCCGGGAAACAATGTTGCAATGTCTGGATATACTTACTCGTAATTCATCTTTTACTACTGTAGATCTTACAGGTGGTGCTCCGGAATTAAATCCTGACTTTCGATGGTTTGTTGAAGAAATTAAGAAGTTGAACAAGCATGTTATTGTAAGATGTAACCTGACTATCATCCTTGCCAATAAAAAATTTCATGACCTTCCTGAATTTTTTAAGAAGCACAATATTGAAGTAGTCTCTTCACTTCCGTTTTATTCAAAAGACAGGACAGACAGGCAAAGGGGAGATGGGGTTTTTGAAGATTCTATTAAAGCATTGCAAATGCTCAATGCAGCTGGTTATGGTATGGAAGGAAGTGAGTTGAAATTAAATTTGGTGTATAATCCTGCCGGTGCCTTCTTGCCACCCTCACAAGATTCATTGGAAAATGAATTTAAAACTGCATTGAAAAAGGATTTCAATATTTCATTTCATTCTTTGTATGCGATAACCAATTTACCCATTAGCCGGTTTCTGGATTATTTATTGCAAAGTAATAACTATGAAAAGTATATGGAAAAAATGCTTGCAGCTTATAATCCTTTAGCAGCGGCTAATGTAATGTGTCGTAATACACTTTCCATTAGTTGGGATGGATTTATTTATGATTGCGACTTTAACCAGATGCTTGAATTAAAAGTGGATTGCAGTAGCCAGCATATTTCAGATTTTAATTCAGAACACTTAAAAAACAGGAGCATCGTTGTCAATCAGCATTGTTTTGGATGTACGGCCGGTGCCGGCAGTAGTTGTGGAGGCGCTGTTGCCTAAAATATAAAAAGAATAATTATGAGTTTAACCTATTTGGAAACAACAAAGAATGTTTATAAAGAAGCTGCAGAAAAACCTGATGTTGGTTTGTGCTGCACTACTACTCCCATCTGGCAATTGCCAGGTCTTGATATTCCTGTTAAAATGCAACAGATGAATTACGGTTGCGGCAGTACGGTGCATCCACGGGATCTGGTAAACAATCCTAAAATATTATATGTAGGTGTAGGAGGCGGTATGGAACTGTTGCAGTTTGCATATTTCAGTCGTCAAAGAAACGGAGTGGTTGGTGTGGATGTAGTGGATGAAATGATTTCTGCCTGCAAAGAAAATTTTACAGAGGCTGAAAAACTAAATCCCTGGTTTCGAAGTGAATTTGTAGATGTAAGGAAGGGGGATGCACTGAACCTGCCAGTTGAAGACAACAGCATTGATGTAGCAGCGCAAAATTGCCTCTTCAATATTTTTAAACAGGAAGAGTTGAAACTGGCATTAAAAGAAATGTACCGTGTCTTAAAACCTCGTGGCCGTTTGGTAATGAGTGATCCTATTTGCGAAGCAGAAATGCCTGAAGCCTTAAAGGAAGATGAACGATTAAGAGCTTTGTGCCTTAGCGGATCGTTACCACTTTGGGATTATATTAAGATGATCACTGATGTTGGTTTTGGAACAGTAGAAATAAGAGCTAAAAGGCCCTATAGAATCCTCGATCCTAAAAATTATTCAACCGACAAGCTTATATTTATTGAAAGTGTTGAAATATGTGCCATTAAAGATCCGATGCCTGCCGATGGGCCGTGTGTATTCACGGGTAAAACTGCTATTTATTTTGGCAGCGATGAAAGCTTTGATGATAATAAAGGCCATGTGTTATTGCCTAACCAGCCATTATCAGTTTGTGATAAAACAGCAGGTGCATTAGCCGGTTTAGAAAGGGATGATATTTTTATTTCAGCATCCACATGGTTTTATGATGGAGGAGGGTGTTGTTAATGTCGAAAAATGCACTCATCATATTTGTTCGGAAACCTGAATTGGGTAAAGTAAAAACCCGTCTTGCAAAAAGCCTGGGTGATGAAAAGGCTTTGGAGATTTACATAGACCTGCTTCAGCATACACATGCTATTTCTGTAAACCTGGAATGTGACAAGTATCTGTTTTACTCAGATGGTATTGAGTATAATGATATATGGGAAAGCAATATTTATAATAAAAATGAACAGGAAGGGGAAAATCTTGGAGATAGGATGTTGCTTGCTTTTCATAAAGTTTTTCAATTAGGTTATAGAAGTATAGTAATAATAGGAAGTGATTGCCCGGGTTTATCATCCGAAATTATTAATGAATCGTTTGAAAGATTAACAAACAATGATATTGTAATTGGCCCTTCTATTGATGGTGGGTATTATTTGTTAGGAATGAAAAAATTGATACCTGAACTTTTTAAGAATAAAAAATGGAGTACTGATTTTGTACTTGCCGATACAATAAAAGACACGGTCAGTTTAAAGCTACAATGCTCTTTTCTGCCCGAACTTACTGATATTGATACAGAGGAGGATTACCAGAAATTCTATTTATCTAATTGAGGTTTCAATTGAATATAAGACCAGGCTGTAAACGGAAGCAGAAAAAACAGCCCAACTACCCACCAGCAGTATGTAATTACACAGGCGATAGTAATCAGCAATACCAGGTAAATCGGGTAGGCTAACATTATTATTCCAGCCATTACTGAATCAAAGTGATCATTATCTTTTGTTCTTTTCCAGATATATTTTTTTAAAGGAAAATAAAGTGGAAAGTGGATCAGGTAACCGATGACTGCAGGTAAAGCAAGAATGATTTTCTTGACAGGTGATTGTATTATTTCTACCAGTTCTTTTTGTTTCTGCTTATCTTTTTTAGGTATCTCAAATACAAGTTGCTCTAATTGCTTTTGCAATAAGTTATTAAAGGCCTGGTGCCTTAATCCATCGGCTTCAGTAAAATCTATATGTTCCTTTTGGATGGGTTCTCCAAAATTGATGAAGATGTTTTTCCCAAACCTTGTAAATGAGCTGTAATTCAATCCTACCGGGATAACAGTCAATGGAATGTTTTCTTCCCAAGCCTTGATGGCCAGTCTGGCAGTTCCTTTTTTTAAAGGACGAAGATGCCATTCATTGATACATTTCCCTTCGCTGAAGATGGTGATAATGCCCTTGCTTTTTAAAATTTCAATACAGGCATCAAATGTTTTGTAATTCTCTGAAAGATTCTCAACACCTTCGCTGGTACGATAAACCGGAAGTATTTTTAAAGCAGTAAGGATCTTTTTGAAAGGTTTTTTAAAGGCATCACCTCTTGCCAGTGACCAAACTGGTTTTTCAAAAAGTGTGTCGATTATAATTGAATCAAGAAATGAGTTTGGATGATTACATGCAAGCAATACCGGTCCATTTATTTTGAGTATTTCAGGTTTGTTCATAACAACTTTTCGGCAAAAAAAATGGATAGCTATCCGGGCTATCTTTTTCAGTATTGAATAAAGCAAGCAGCTAGTTTTTGTGAATATAGTAAGAATAAACAGATGAACTGCGAACCGAACCCTGAACGGAGCGTCGCAACGGAAGCTAAATCAAGGTGTTACAGCCGGGAACAAAATTCAAAAAACATTCATCTTTAGCCTCTGTAAACGGGCAGTTTGACCTATCTTTGCTCCCCCGAAAATAAAACCCTTCGGGATAATTAAAATGTTTGAAAACAAAAATTTAAAAAACCTAAACGCTGATGCACAGGAGAATGCCGGCGATACGTCATCAGACGCATCGGAAGCTTCTACAGCGACAACAACTGCACCTGTAGCAGAAGCTACTGCCCCGGTAGTAGAAACTGCACATGATGATTTTGACTGGAATGTTGACAAACGCAATGTGACCTCTTACTCTGAGGAAGAAAAAGAAAAGTATCACAAAGTGTATGACAATACTTTCAAACAACTGAATGATGGTGAACTGATGAATGGTACTGTAGTTGGTTTAACAAAGACTGACGTTGTACTGAACATCGGATTCAAAAGTGATGGATTGATCTCTTTGAACGAATTCCGCGACTTACCGAATCTTGCTATTGGTGATGAGGTGGAAGTAATGATCGTAGAAAAAGAAGACAGAGACGGACATTTGAACCTGAGCCGTCGCCAGGCCCGCATTACAAGAGCCT
>CAYVSH010000020.1:10148-16154 GCA_964453625.1 uncultured Chitinophaga sp. | reverse complement strand
GAAGTACATAAGACAGGTGAGGTTATTACTGGTACTGTTACTTCTAAAACCAAAGGCGGTTTGATCGTTGATGTATTTGGAATGGAAACTTTCTTACCGGGTTCACAAATTGATGTGAAGCCAGTTACTGATTACGATCAGTTTGTTGGTAAGACCATGGAATTTAAAGTTGTTAAGATCAACGAGACTATTAAGAATGCTGTTGTTTCTCACAAAGCACTTATCGAAAGCGATATAGAAGCTCAGAGAGCAGAGATCATGAGCAAACTGGAAAAAGGACAAGTATTGGAAGGTACAGTGAAGAACATAACTGACTTCGGTGCTTTCATGGATCTTGGTGGCTTGGATGGTCTGTTATATATCACAGATATTTCATGGGGCCGTATCTCTCATCCAACTGAAGTATTAAAACTTGATCAGAAGATCAATGTGGTAGTACTTGATTTTGATGATGAGAAAAAGCGTATCAGCCTTGGTTTAAAACAATTGACTCCACATCCTTGGGATGTATTGTCTGAGAATATTGTAGAAGGAAATGTAGTGAAAGGTAAAGTGGTGAATATAGAAGACTATGGTGCTTTTCTTGAAATTCAACCTGGAGTTGAAGGTCTTGTCCACGTTTCTGAAATTACATGGGCTAATACACCGATCAACGCAAAAGAATTCTTTAAGCTGGGTGATGAGCATGAAGCAAAAGTGGTAACACTTGATAAAGAAAGCAGGAAGATGAGTTTGTCTATCAAGCAACTTTCTGAAGACCCATGGAATGAAATTGAAACCAAATTTGCTGAGAATAGCAAGCACCCAGGTCTGGTGAAAAATATCACCAACTACGGTGTGTTTGTTGAATTAGCTGCCGGTATTGGTGGTATGATCCATATCAGCGACCTAAGCTGGCTGAAGCGTTTCAATCACCCAAGTGAGTACACAAAAGTTGGTGCCAACATTGACGTTGTGATTCTTGGTATTGATAAAGAAAACCGCAAACTACAGTTAGGACATAAGCAACTGGAAGAAGATCCATGGAATACTCTTGCAGATACTTTCGCTATCGGAAGCCTGCACGAAGGAACTGTAAGCCGCCGTGATGACAAAGGTGCTACCATTCAGCTTCCTTATGGATTAGAAGGTTTTGCTCCTAATCGTCATTTGACAAAAGAAGACGGTAAGAGCATTGCTGCTGATGAAACTGCACAGTTTATGGTTATTGAGTTTGACCGCAATGAAAAACGCATTGTAGTTTCTCATACCCGTATCTGGGAGCAGGGACAGGTAGAAGCCGCTGAAGCTGTGAAAAAAGAAGCAAGAACAGAAGCTGATAATACAAGGAAAGCTGTGAAGAATGTACAGAGCAAAGTAGAAAAAGCTACTTTGGGAGATTTAGGAGTATTGGCAGACCTGAAGAAGAAGATGGAAGGAGGGACTGATAGTGAAGCAGCATCAGACGCAGAGCAAAAAGCGGAATAAATAAATATTTAGATCAAATACCTGAAGCCTCCCTCATAAAGGGAGGCTTTTTATTTTAGATTTCTTTCTTCCCTTACATTGATTTAATTTGACACGTCATTGCCAGTTAAATTATTCTTTATGGCTTCGATAGGCGACAGATTAAGGAATTTTCATCCGGTTAGAAAAATAGTTTACTTTTTCGTAGGCTTGTTTTCTTATCCGGGTCTTGCGATTGTAAACAAACTAAAGATCAGCGGAACAGAACATTTAAAAGACTTGCCAAAGCAGAAAGTTTTATTTGTCAGTAATCACCAGACCTATTTTGCAGACGTTATAACGTTTCTTCATATTTTTTGTGCGGTAAAATGGGGAAAGATGAACAGGTTGGGTATTCCATATTATTTATTGAATCCTTTTACAAGGGTAAATTATGTAGCTGCTGAGCAAACCATGAAAGGTAGTTTTATCAGCCGCCTCTTCTTATTAGCAGGGGGAATTACTGTAAAACGTACATGGAATAAAGAATCAAAGGAAATTAGAAAAGGGTTAGATGTTTCTGATACAAGGAAAATTCACCGGGCTTTGGAAAAGAACTGGGTAATCACATTTCCGCAAGGAACCACCAAGCCATTTGCCCCCGGAAGGAAAGGGACCGCTTTGCTTATTAAACAAGTTAAACCAATTGTAATACCTGTTGTAATTAATGGTTTCTGGCGGGCATTTAATAAGAAGGGATTAAAATTTAAAAAGAGAGGTTCTTTATTAACAGTAACCTTTAAAAAACCTATGGAAATTGATTATGAAGCTACAACCGATCAAATACTCATTCAGGTTATGGATGCCATTGCGCAAAGTAAAGAATTCATGATGAAAGGAAAGCATCACTGGATTACAAAATAATAAAGCATATTATTTTACAAATAATGCCCTTAATTCAGCAGCATCATCTGGTTTCATTTTCCCACCAAGTATAAGGCGTAGTTGTCTTCTTCTTAAAGCACCTTCGAATAGTTTTTTTTCATCCTCAGTTTCAGTTATCAGTTCGGGTACTTTCTTTGGTTTGCCATGTGGATCCAGTGCTACAAAAGTATAATAGGCTTCGTTGCTTTTATATTTAAATTGCTGAGTCAAATCTTCGCCCCATACTTTCATATGAACCTCCATTGAAGTATTGAATGCTCTTGTGACTTTTGCTTCAACATGCACTACATTTCCCAGTCTGATAGATTTTTCAAATGAAATATTATCAACAGATGCTGTTACTACAGGGGCATTACAATGTTTTTGAGCTGCCAGTGCTGCAGCAATATCCATCCAATACATGAGACGGCCACCCATCAGGTTTCCAAAGACATTGGTGTCATTAGGCAAAACCAGCTCAGTCATAATTATGAGGCTTGCAGATGCATTCTTTGGATCCATTTGTCTTTTTTACAAAGATAGGCAGAAGAGAAATGTAATCTTATGCACACATAAGAGATTGCTGTACCTTTTCATTCTTTTGGATTTCTTTTTCACATTTTTTCCAAAAACTGAAAAATGAATTATACAAGCCTTTTATTTCTGGAAACATCCAGTCTCTTTCATCTTTAATTCCCGGAATATGTTTATATGCCGGATGCTCTTTTGAATAGATAGCAGGAGATAAATGAAGACCCGGAATTTGATTGAGCTCACCACTAAATACCTGGATACCCTCAATATTTTTGGCAAGTTGAAGTATAAAGTCTAGTACTTTATCGCTTACGGGATGTTGTTTGAAGTGAGATGGCTCCAGCAATAGAATTCTATTGGCCGGCATATTTTTTCTCCATTCCGGATCTAAGTTATAGGAAGTATAAATCAAAGTAGGCAGATCATTATTCAGAACTGGTAGCTTTTTTGCTGGTAAACTGGTCGATAATATTGGTGTCTTCAGTGACATTAGTTGTTCAGGAACTTCTGATGGGGGAAGTTCATTATAGGATCTGTCAAGGAATGTATTTGTTTGATTGCTTCCGGTATATTTATTAATATTTTCCTGGTTGGCAATATATTGTTTTGATGAGAAGCTGCCAGCTACCCATTGCCAGCTAAGTGTATTGCTTGCAATGTCGCCATCCAATAGATGATAATACATCCACCGTGATGGCAAGTCCCAGTATGATCTGGCTACATTACAGGCTATCCCGGCCACATACATTCTAAGGTGGTTATGCATATATCCTGAAAAATATAATTCATTGATACCATTATCTACCGCATCAATACCAGTGGCAGCGTTTATAATGGCCTCCGGAATTTGTCTGTTTTTTATTCCGGTCTTATTATTACGTATGTCTGTGAAGATCCCGTCCTCCATATGTTGCCATACTCTCTGGAAATATTCTCGCCAGGCTAACTCCTGGATAAACTTTAGTGAAGCTTGCGAAGAAAACCCTCTTTGGTATATTGATTGCCAAACCTGGCGGGTGGAAATTACTCCCCTGGATATGTAAGGAGAAAGATAGGTTACAGCACCGTAGGTAAAATTTCTTGTCTTACCGTATTGCAACGGATTAATCTTTTGCAGGCTTTCGAGTATTTCAGAATAAGAGGTTGAAAATATTTTTTGCATAATAAAAACAACAAAATGTCAATCAGATGGTTGATTTAATATTCAATTAGGTTTTAATTGTTTTAGCAGAACATTATGAAAGGACACGAAAGTTCAACAAACTATAATATTGACAGAATCATAGAAATGGCCTGGGAAGACAGAACACCGTTTGAAGCCATTAAGTTTCAATTTGGATTATGTGAAAAAGAGGTTATTATTATTATGCGTTCAAGTCTTAAAGAAAAAAGTTTCAATTTATGGAGAAAGAGAGTTAATGGAAGGGTTACAAAGCATTGTAAATTAAGAAACCGTGAGGTAAGAAGATTTAAATGCAGCAGACAGCGAACAATATCCAATAATAAAATATCTAAAAGGTACTAGATTTCTTTTCTCTTTTGCATCTTTCACTGCAATATTTAATATCATCCCACACTTTTTCCCATTTTTTTCTCCATGTAAATGACCTTTGGCAGGTGATACATTTTTTTTGAGGCAAGTAAATCTTGTTACCACTATGACTTTTCATTTTCATGGTCAAGTTTTTTTAAAAACATTTCAGCATTTTTCAGATGCTCTTTCTTTTTCGTTGCAGGCATTTTGTCAAAAGTTCTAATAAGCATTCCAAGTCTGGGATTGGATTCAAAAAAACTCCTGTGTACATGCATAAACCTCCAGAAAAGGCCATCCCAGGTATTTTGCCATTCTCCCTTGCTCCAGTCGCCCATCTTCATCAGATAATTACTTCCGCTTATATAAGGTTTTGTAGTCATCAAACCTCCATCAGCAAATTGTGTCATGCCATATACATTTGGCACCATCACCCAATCGTAGCTATCTATAAACATTTCCATAAACCATCGATATACTTCATCCGGATTAAATTCACATAGCAGCATGAAGTTTCCCAGTACCATCAGTCGTTCAATATGATGGCAATATCCGGTTTCAAGAATTCTTTTTATAACAATATCAACAGGCAGGATTCCGGTTGTTGCATTCCAAAATGATGGGGGAATGCTACGTTTGAATTTCCAATAGTTGGTTGTCCTTTGTTTTGTTCCTTCGCGGAGGTAAACGATTCTTATAAACTCCCGCCATCCGGTAATCTGTCGGATAAATCCTTCCAGGGAATTAATTGGGATATCTTCTTCAACAGCTTTTTGAATGGCTTTATCTATTATAAGCCGGGGATCGAGCAGTCCTATGTTTAACATTGGAGTAAGTACGGAATGAAAAAGAATTCCTTCTTTCATTACCATCGCATCTTCATACGCACCGAATTTATGAAGTCTGTGACTTAAAAAATTTTCTAACCAGTTATCGGTTTCAGTAAAAGTTACAGGATATTGGAAATTTTCAATACTGCCATAATTCTTGCTGTAATATTTATTCACATATGCAATCGCTTCTTTGTGAAATTTATTCTGTTTGGGAAATGAAAAAGCAGGTACAGTTTCATTTTTTGGAAATTTCAGTCGGTTTTCATTGTCAAAGGTCCATTTTCCACCAATTGGTTTTCCATCTTTTTCCAATAATAGATTTCTTTTTTTTCGTTGCCATATGTAGAAATCGGTTTGAAAATATCTGTTTTTTTTATCAAAAAAATCATCTAGTTCATCCTGTGTATTAAGAAAATTCGGACTGGGATATTTTACTACTTGTATTTTATATTTATTAGCTGTAGAAATAATTCTTTTTTCAAGCCAGTTATCTTCTGTGTCAATATATTCAATTTCAGTAATGTCAGATGCAGCAAAATGTTGGATGAGTTTTCGTATGTCTGCATGTTGCTGAATTGAATTGATATAAGTAACCTTATATTTTTTTGAAGTTAGGTAGGTTTCATAGGCTTTCATGGAGGCACGATGTAAAGCAATTTTCTGTTTATGAAATTTGTATTGCCTGAAAAAAAGGTGTTCTTCTACCAGGTAAACCGGGTTTCCCTTTTTTAAACTCGCATTAGTTACAAACAGCTGGTG
>CAYVSH010000020.1:9059-10138 GCA_964453625.1 uncultured Chitinophaga sp. | reverse complement strand
AAAATTGAAGAAAGATTGTTGTTTGGATAAAAATGTAAAATGGAATCAATAAAGGGGAAAAATATACTGGTTTTAGGTGCAACTGGCGGCATTGGCTCACAAACAGCCAAACTATTAGCAGCAAGTGGCGCCAATTTATTTTTGGCAGGCCGTAATAACGGGAAGCTGGCAGACATTGCCGCCAATCTTAATATCGGACCTGAAAATTATTTTGCACTTGATATATCAAAGCAGGATGCTGTTAATGAATTAAAGGTTAAATATTTTAATACACTCCCTGGAATTGATATTTTAATTAATGCAACTGGAACCGGTATCATCAAACCGCTTGAATCTTTAACTACAGAAGATTTCCTCGAATCATTTAATAGTAATTTATTAGGTCCCTTTTTACTGATGAAGGCTTTTTTGCCAGCCATGAAAGAAGCGAATAATGGCCTTATTATAAATATACCGGGGGTCCTTGGCAAATCTCCAATGGCAGGTGCGGCAGCTTATTCTGCATCTAAATATGGACTTGTAGGTATGATGCAAAGTTTTCGAGAGGAGGTAAAAAGAACCAATATCCGTATTTCGAATATTATACTTGGTGGCGTAAATTCTCCATTTTGGGATAACATAGACCTTAGAGTTCAAAAAGAGAAAATGATCACATCGGAAGAAGCCGCCAAAGCCATCTGGTTTCTTTGTCAGCAACCGAAAAGTGGTGTGGTTAATGAAATGGTTTTACAACCTTTCAATCACCAGGTGCTATAAACCTTCTCAATTTCAAGAAGAATATCATTAGCCGGATTCTATTATTTTTACAGCATAATTTGCTATATGACTCCTGGCCCCGAAATTTCATTTGATAATACAGAATTTGCATTTGAATATAAGACAGATAAACAACTGAAAAAGGCCAGGTTCCTTTTTTCAATGATGGGTAAACCCTGGCTGGTGAAAATGGGTTCCCGTTTAGCTCCATGGTCTATTAGGGCAGGTTTACCTGTAAAAGGGATCATCCGAAATACAATTTTCTCACAATTTGTAGGTGGTGAATCGCTGGAAGAAACCGTATCTGTTGCCCAAAAATTAGC
>CAYVSH010000020.1:0-9049 GCA_964453625.1 uncultured Chitinophaga sp. | reverse complement strand
CTGAGTATAATGTCCAGGTCATTCTGGATTATGGTGTAGAGGGAAAAGAAGGGGAAGAAAACTTTGATCATGCCTGCGATGAATTTATCAGGGTAATTAATTATGCGGCCACACAGCCCAAGATCCCTTTTATGAGCATAAAAGTTACCGGCTTTGCCAGGTTTTCATTGCTTGAAAAACTCGATGCAATGATGCATGAAGGAGAAGGAACTTTGATGAAGCGGTTTTTATCATCGGTAGAGAAATTAGGTGCTGAAGAAAAAGAAGAATGGCACAGGGTACGTCACCGAATGATGCGGATATGTGAAACAGCGTCAAACCAACAAACAGGTGTATTAGTTGATGCAGAGGAAACATGGATTCAGGATCCGGTTGATGCGATCACCATGCTGATGATGGATACTTTTAATAAAGGCCGTTCTGTTGTTTATAATACAATCCAGCATTACAGGCATGACAGGTTACAGTTTTTAAAAGACTCTTATGAAGCAGCGGCAGAACGGAATTTTATCTTAGGGGCAAAACTAGTTAGAGGTGCTTATATGGAAAAGGAAAGGAAAAGAGCAGATGAAAAAGGTTATCCTTCGCCCATACAACCAGATAAGAAAAGCACAGATAGAGATTATAATGCAGGGCTGGAGTTTTGTATAGAACATCTTGACAGGATAGCTTTGATTGTTGCATCACACAACGAATACAGTAATCTTTATGCTACACAATTGCTGCAACAGAAAGGACTTCCACTTGACCATCCGCATATACACTGGAGCCAGCTATATGGCATGAGTGATAATATTACATTCAACCTTGCTCATGCAGGTTGTTCGGTTAGTAAATATTTGCCTTTTGGTCCTATAAAGGATGTGGTGCCTTACCTTATGCGCAGGGCACAGGAAAACACTTCTGTAAAAGGCCAAACCGGAAGAGAGCTTAATTTAATAAAAAGGGAATTGAAAAGACGGTCCAAAAAATAATATTCTACTTTACAAACTTTATATCTTCCACAATCTTTGTTAATTCTTCAATGATTTCTTTTTTATTGCTCAACATTGCTACATGCAGGATCAATCCCTGGTAGATACTATCAGATGGAATGAATTGTTCTTTCAGGAAAAAACTTTGCGCTTCGTCTTTCAGATAAAGCCATTCGACTGGAGTCTGGAGAAATAGACCTTTTGTTTTTGTCGCATCGCTTTCATTATAACCGTACTCTTTATGAAAATATGTTGGAAAGCGGCCCACATAAATGGTTACACTTGTATAAGCAGTGTCAGATAAACTGTTTTTAAATTTATTTAGTTTCAAGACACTGAAATCGTATTTTTCATCTACGGTTACATAATAGTTTTTTGGAAGATTAAACCTGAATTTTGATTCAGTTCCCAGTATTTTATAACTTTCTTCTTTGGCATCAAGGTTTATCTTCCTGCTGCCAACGGAAAATGTTTTGAAGATATTTTCAGTCAATTTCACATATTCCTCTTTCAAAGAAAAAGCTTCGGGGTTAATAAATGCATCGATCCTGAAAACGGTATTATCCGGCATTTTTATAGTGAGGCTGTTTACGATGATTGCACCTGCTGTGGAGTCAAAAAGAGAAGGTGTTGAAATAATGCCATAAGCACTATTTTTATTAAAAAGTTCTCTTCTTTCAAAGTCAAAATCCGGTTCTACCTGTTTGGATAATTGGGCTAATAGTTTGTCATCGCCAAGTACAAATAATTCCTGTGCAAAAAAGACCAGTCTTCGGGTGTCATTATCTATAAAAATCCTTGTTTCTTTATTCTCATTGGGATCTGCAGCCATAATATCAGCTACCCTTGGAGTTACAACTGCATTTGCAGGGAAATTAAAAAAAGCTTTATCATTAAGTATGGATATCTTTTTATCAAGTTTTGTAGTATCAGAGAGATTGGCTCCCTGGCTATAAGAACTAAAAAAACCGATAATAAATAATGGAAAAACAAGTATTTGCCGAGTCATTTTTTTCTTCATGCTGATTTTTTAGAACTACGTTCAAAGATACAATCCCAAAGCTTTACGTTGCATGAAAACTGAATCCACAGATTGCCCACAATAGTCAGATTTCCTCAAGCTAAATCGCAAAAACCGGGTAATTTGCAGCCATGCAACAATACCTTGATCTTCTTCAGCATATATTAGATAACGGTACACATAAAACTGACCGAACCGGAACCGGTACGCAGAGTTGTTTTGGATACCAGATGCGATTTGACCTGTCAAAGGGTTTTCCACTGGTAACTACCAAAAAAGTGCATTTAAAGAGTATCATCCACGAATTACTTTGGTTTTTAAAAGGGGAGACTAATATAGCTTACCTTAAAGAGAATGGAGTAAGAATTTGGGATGAGTGGGCCGATGAAAATGGTGATCTTGGGCCTGTTTATGGAAAGCAGTGGCGTAGTTGGGAGGGTAAAGATGGAAAAGTAATTGATCAGATAACTGAGCTGATACAGCAAATTAAAAAAAATCCTGATAGCCGAAGATTAATCGTTAGTGCATGGAATGTTGGTGAACTTTCTGAAATGGCACTGATGCCTTGCCATAATATGTTCCAGTTTTATGTAGCAGATGGAAAGTTGAGTTGTCAGTTGTATCAGCGAAGTGCGGATGTTTTTTTAGGTGTGCCATTCAATATAGCATCATATGCGCTGCTTACCATCATGATTGCACAGGTTTGTGATCTGAAGCACGGTGAGTTTGTACACACTTTTGGCGATGTACATATTTATAGCAACCATTTGGAACAGGTGAAACTTCAATTGGGCAGAACACCTTATCCATTGCCAACAATGAAACTGAATCCGGCTGTAAAGGATATTTTCGGTTTCAAGTATGAAGATTTTATTTTAGAGAACTATCAATGTCATCCGGCGATAAAAGCACCCGTCGCTGTTTAATTATGAATTTAGATTTGCCAATTTCTTTCTCAAAAAGATGAAAGCTTATTCGTAAATCATAAATTTTAAATCGTTAAAATGATTCTTTCTTTAGTTGTAGCTGCCGCCACCAACAACGCCATTGGTAAAGATGGAAAAATGCCCTGGCATTTACCAAACGATTTGAAGCGGTTTAAAAATATTACTTGGGGAATGCCTGTAATAATGGGAAGAAAAACTTTTGAATCTCTTGGCAAACCGCTGGCAGGAAGGAAAAATATTGTCGTGACAAACAATCCAGACTGGAAAGCAGATGGTGCCATTGGAGTTCAAAAAATAGAAGATGCCATATTTGTGGCACAGGCAACAGATGCAAAAGAAATAATGATCATTGGCGGGGGAGAAATTTACAAACAGTTTTTTCAGAAGGCAAAGAGAATTTATATGACAAGGGTAGAAGCCGAACCGGAAGCTGATACTTTTTTCCCGGCAATCAATCCAAAAGAATGGGAGCTAGTGAGTCAGAAAAATCATGAGGCAGATGAAAAGAATGCCTTTAATTACTCGTTTCAAATCTGGGAAAGAATTTAGTGCATCACTAACTGGTTTGGTATTATGTACTCAAAGTTTCAATTAGCCGTCAAATACCTGAAATATTACTTTAGTTCTTCCAATGGTAAAGGTCATGGCACCCATTCTCCCTTTATTTTTCATTTTATAACTAATATACTCAATAATAAAAAGCAGTACAAAGAATATGCAAGTGTTGAAGAATTACGGAGTAGTTTGCTTGTAAATAAGACAATCCTTGAAATAGAAGATTTTGGTGCTGGCTCTGCGGTTAATAAAACGAACAAACGAACTGTTTCTGCTATTGCTAAAAATTCGGTCAAGCCTAAAAAGTTCGGGCAATTACTTTTCAGAATGGTTCGGGCCTATAAACCTGCACAAATACTTGAACTGGGCACTTCTTTAGGAGTTACTACGGCTTACCTTGCATTGGCTGATCCCGAATCAAATTTGGTGACATTAGAAGGTGCAAAAAGTGTGGCCGATATGGCCCGTTCTAACCTCGCTACTTTAGGTATAAAAAATGCAAGTATACAAGAGGGGAATTTTGATGATACATTACCCGGCGTACTTAATAATGTTTCGGTACTTGACCTTGTTTTCATAGATGGCAATCATCGCCGGGAACCAACTGAAAGATACTTTCAACAGTTATTGACCAGGGTTAACAATGATACAATTATCATCTTTGACGATATTCATTGGAGTATGGAAATGGAAGCAGCCTGGCATTTCATCAAAAACCATCCCGAAGTACGCTGTACAATTGACCTTTTCTTTATTGGGATCGTTTTATTCCGAAAGGAATTTATAGCTAAGCAACATTTTGCCATACGATTTTAAATAATCTGTATCTTTCGGCATAACTAAAACAGGGAAAAAATAATGATCATAGGAGTGCTGAAAGAACCTGCTCATGAAACAAGGGTTTCCTTATTGCCAGAGGCTGTTGCCACATTAACAAAAAAAGGAATTCAGGTTTGGATAGAAGATAATGCAGGCGAAAAATCATATGCTGATAATCCATCGTATCTTGAAGCTGGTGCTGTGATTAAAAGCCGCAATGAAGTAGTTGCTCAATCAGATATTGTTTTAGGTATTCATGCTGCTGATCCGGCAATCCAGTTAAAACCTTCTGCAATACTTATTGGTGTTTATCAGCCTCTTTTTAATGCTGATTTAGTAAAACAGTTTTTGTCATCAGGCATCACTTGTTTTTCGATGGATATGTTGCCAAGAACAACAAGAGCTCAGGCAATGGATGTACTAAGTTCACAAGCAAATATTGCTGGTTACAAAGCCGTGTTGACAGCTGCTGTTTTGTATTCAAGATATTTTCCGATGTTCATGACAGCGGCTGGAAGTGTGAAGCCGGCGAAGCTATTAGTATTAGGTGCCGGTGTTGCAGGATTGCAGGCTATTGCCACTGCAAAAAGATTAGGAGCGGTAGTAGAAGTATTTGATACCAGGCCGGCCGTGAAAGAAGAAGTAATGAGCCTTGGGGCAAAGTTTGTAGAAGTAGAAGGTGCTGCTGATGCAAGTGCTGCTGGCGGTTATGCTGTAGAACAAACAGAAGAATACAAAAAGAAGCAACAGGAAAAAATTGCAGAGAGTGTTGCAAAGGCAGATATCATTATTACAACAGCACAAATACCCGGAAGAAAAGCACCGATATTGGTTACAGAGGAAATGCTTTCCACTATGCGAAACGGGTCTGTTATCATTGATCTAGCTTCCTCTACTGGCGGCAATACGCCGTTCACAAAGAATAATGAAACTATCAATCATAATGGCGTTACTATCTATGGCAACAGTAACCTGCAGGCTACAATGCCTTCAGATGCCAGTAAATTATATGGAAAGAATATCTTAAACTTTTTGCAACTGATCATTGATAAAGAAAATAATATCAACCTGAATTGGGAAGATGAGTTGGTTACCGGAAGTTGTGTTACCCATAGTGGTGAGATCAGGAACGAAAGAGTAAAAGCAGCAATAACTAATTAAACTAATAAAATATGGAATCAGTTTTTCACTGGATCAGTGCAAATGAGCAAATGGTTTATATCCTGATACTGGTAATTTTTCTTGGTTTTATTGTGATAAGCCGTGTACCAACAGTATTACATACACCTTTGATGAGTCATGCAAATGCGATTAGCGGGGTAGTAATAATTGGTGCTATTATCGTAATGGGGAGAGCAGCATCAGATAATTACATTGCATTAATCTTAGGTTTTCTGGCGGTACTGCTGGGAACAATTAATGTTGTTGGTGGTTTTGTAGTTACAGACAGAATGTTAGAAATGTTTAAGAAAAAAAAGACCCCTTAATTCCCCACAAGGGGACGGGACTTGGTAACAGTTATAATGGAATAAATTTTTGATTATTATAATTATTAATATAGACAAATAAGAATGGGAGTTTCAATACTTGCTTTAATTTATATCATAGCGGCCGTCACTTTTATCATGGGGTTAAAGATGATGTCTGATCCTAAAAGTGCCAGACAAGGTAATATTATAGCCGGAATAGGAATGCTAGCCGCAATTTTAGGTACCATTTTTTTATACCGAAACCCTGATGGTGGCGTCCTTAAAAATCATATCTGGATATTCGCTGCTATTATTATTGGATCAATTATCGGTGTGCTGGCAGCTAAAAAAGTAAAGATGACCGCCATGCCTGAAATGGTGAGTTTATTCAATGGATTAGGAGGTGCAAGTGCTACTTTGATTTCTGTAATTGAATTTAATTACCTGGCAAAGTATAATTTTCCGGAAAACAGTTCTTCTGCCGGAACAATGGCGATCATTTTTGCAGGTGTGATATTGGGAAATATTACTTTTTCCGGAAGTATAATAGCCTGGGGTAAATTGAGTGGTAAAGTAAAAGATTTTGCATTCAAAGGGCAGCATATTGTAAATCTTGTATTATTTGGGGCAGCGATTGCACTATCCGTATTTATTACTTCGGATCTGCAAGCAGATACTACCACTATTCTTTTTTATGCTGTGTTCCTGTTATCATTAATTTATGGAGTCTTTTTTGTATTACCGATTGGCGGTGCTGACATGCCTGTAGTGATTTCATTATTGAATTCGTTAAGTGGGCTTTCAGCGGCTTGTGGCGGATTCCTTTATGATAATAAAGTAGTATTTACCGGCGGTATATTAGTAGGTGCTGCGGGAACTATTCTTACAGTACTGATGTGTAAAGCAATGAATCGTTCTTTGTTGAATGTATTGATAGGTTCTTTCGGCGGTGGAGGAAAATCCGCAGCTACTGGTGAACAAGGACAGCATAAAGAAATAAGTTTGAATGATGCAGCCGTAGTGATGAGCTATGCTAATAAAGTATTGATCGTTCCGGGATATGGACTGGCTGTGGCACAGGCACAGCATGCCTGTCATGAGTTGGAAAAACTATTGGAAGCAAAAGGTGTACAGGTTAAGTATGCCATTCATCCGGTGGCAGGAAGAATGCCCGGACATATGAATGTCCTGCTGGCAGAAGCTGATGTGAGTTATGATAAATTATTGGAAATGGAACAAGCCAACGATGAGTTTGGAACAACTGACGTAGTATTAATCCTAGGCGCCAATGATGTGGTAAATCCTGCTGCAAAATCTGATCCTTCTTCACCGATATATGGCATGCCGATACTGGATGTAGAATTGGCAAAGAATGTGATCGTAAATAAACGGAGTATGAAGCCTGGATATGCCGGCATTGAAAATGGATTATTCTTCAGGCCAAAGACTTCTATGTTATTCGGTGATGCTAAAAAGGCTTTACAGGATTTGTGTGGAGAGATTAAAAATCTTTAAATCCTCACTTCAGGTCTTTAGACTCTAAAAAGTTAAGAGAAGATTTCTGCTTGCGATTTCCTAAGTTTGAAATGTGTTACCAATACAATTACTTGAATCATTGAAAGGTTCGCAAGGCTTCGATAGAAAGGCTTTTGAAAATGTACATGCTTCAGGTGAGCAAATAACTTCAATTAGGCTAAACCCATTAAAAAGTCTGGAACCTGAAGCATTCTATCAGGAATTATCCAATGTACCCTGGGCTGATTATGGATTTTATTTAAGTGAACGACCTTCTTTTACTTTTGATCCGCTATTTCATGCAGGAACATATTATGTGCAAGAAGCTTCATCTATGTTTCTCGAGCAAGCAATGAAACAATCTGTTGATCTTTCAAAACCTATAAAAGTCTTAGACCTGTGTGCTTCGCCTGGTGGTAAGTCAACTCATATTCAATCACTCATTTCAAAAGATAGTTTACTTGTAAGTAATGATGTTATCAGGTCAAGAGCAAATATTTTAAAAGATAACATTATTAAGTGGGGTAGTGAAAATGTAATAGTGACGAATAATGATCCAAGGGATTTTGCAATACTGGAAGATTATTTTGATGTAATAGTTGTAGATGCTCCTTGCAGTGGCAGTGGTTTGTTTCGCAGAGATCCCGAAGCAATTGGCGAATGGAGTGAAAATAATGTACAGCTATGTTCTCAGCGTCAGCAAAGAATTCTTGCAGATGTTTGGCCTTCGTTAAAGAAAGACGGAATACTTATCTATTCCACCTGTTCTTATTCAAAAGAGGAAGATGAGGACATCATGGATTGGATAACCAATGAACTGGATACTGCTAACTACCAACTTAAATTTGAAGAATATTGGGGTATTGAAGAAAGTATTTCTGATAACGGATACTATGGTTATCGTTTCTGGCCGGATAAAGTAAAAGGAGAAGGTTTTTTTATTACCTGTTTTCAAAAAAAAGATGGAGAAGAGGATTCAAGTTTCAGGATAAAAAACAAACCAGAGCAGGCGACGAAAAGTGATTTGACATTGATAGAAGAGTGGATCAAAACGAAGGGGAGAAGCTTTGTTAAACATAAAAATACAGTGTACGCATGGCCTGAAAATTTATTTGTGGATTTTAATTTGTTGTTGGAAAAACTTCGTGTCATTTATTCCGGTGTATTGGTTGGAGAATTAATGCGGAATAAATTAGTGCCGCATCATTCTTTGTCAATGAGTAAAATCATGGTTGATTCAGTGAATACAACGGAGTTGGATAATGAAAGGGCAATTCAGTATTTACAGCGAAAAGAGCTTAATATAGAAACAAATCACAAGGGCTGGCAACTAATCACTTATAAGGGACATCCTTTAGGCTGGATCAACAGTTTAACTAATCGTATCAATAATTATTATCCTAAAGAATTGAGGATATTAAAAGATAATTTAGACGCTTAAAAAATCAAAAATTATGCATCTTTGCACTCAAATCTTATTGTTATGAAGAAGTTCACATTTTCGCTGGTTCTTTCTTTATGCGCCGTTTTCTTTTCTTCTGCACAAAAGGTTGAGTTATTGATAAAGAAAAGCGATAAAGGATTATATCTCGAACATAAGGTAAAGCCCAAAGAAAGTTTTTATGCATTGGGCCGTATGTATAATATCGACCCAAAATTGATTGCCGGTTTCAATTCCCTGGATTATAATAAAGGTTTATTTATTGACCAAAAACTTAGAATTCCACTTACAGCAGAGAATTTTATTCA
>CAYVSH010000019.1:0-30417 GCA_964453625.1 uncultured Chitinophaga sp. | reverse complement strand
GTCCGGCAACTGCATCGCTTTTCAGAAGGTGCCAAACTGAATGTGAAGGAGAGGTATTGGCGTTGGGCCGGTTTCTTAACAGAGTCTAATGCGAACAAGATGCTAAGTCCGCTTTCTCAAAGTAAAATAGATGATGAATCCTTTCTGCAACAAAAGAACTACCTGTTACGCAACCTGGAAGGTGGCAAGGCAATGGAAGACTTTCTTGCAACAGATATAGGGCTGGTATTGCTTAGCGATATGCTGGTGAAAGTGGACAGAATGAGTATGGCAAATAGTCTTGAGGTGAGAAGCCCATTCCTTGACCATGAAGTGGTTGATTTTGCTTTTTCATTACCAACGCCGTATAAAATAATTGGCGGTATGAAAAAGCGAATTGTACAAGATACTTTTCGTAAATATTTACCAGAAGAGTTATACAACCGTCCGAAGCATGGTTTTGAAATTCCGTTGCTGGACTGGTTTAGAAAAGATCTGAAAGACCTGATAACAGGTGACCTGTTGAATGATGATTTCATTAAGGAGCAGGGAATATTTGATCTTAAAGGAATTCAACAAATAAAGTCAAAGTTGTTTTCTTCAAATCCCGGTGATGCACATGCTACAGTTTGGGCTTTGATTGTATTTCAGCATTGGTGGAAGCGGAATTATTAAAATAAGGTTGAAAATGGTTTAAGATGGTTGAACATTGTTGAAGATAGTTTAACGTTGTTGAAAGTAATTTAATTGAATTTATTGTTAGTTTATGCCCAAAGTACTTCGTATCCTGAACAGGTTGATAATAGGTGGACCATTATTGAATGCTTCCTATCTCACTAAATATCTTTCTCCTGAGTTTGAAACATTGCTGGTTGTAGGTGAGAAGGAGTCGCATGAAAAAGATGCGAGTTTTATTACTGATGCGTTAGGAATAAAACCGCTGTACCTGCCAGAGATGGAAAGATCTATTAATCCATTGAAAGATTTTTCTGCTTACAAAAGGGTAAAACAAATCATTAGTGACTTTAAACCGGATATTGTACACACTCATGCTGCCAAGCCAGGAGCCATTGGCCGTATGGCAGCCCATCAAATGAAAGTGCCGGTAATCGTTCATACTTATCATGGTCATGTGTTTCATTCATATTTCAGCTCTGCAAAAACAAAACTGATACTGAAGGCAGAACGATACCTGGCAAAGAAATCAAGTGCCATCATTGCTATCAGCGAAATACAGCAAAAAGAATTGGTAACTGATTTCAAGATTGCCCCTGTTGAAAAATTCAAGATCATCCCTCTTGGGCTTGACCTGGATAAGTTTTCTGTTGATTATGAAGTGAAGCGGAAAAAGTTCAGAGATGAGTTCGGATTAGGTGATGATGTGATAGCGATTGCGATCATTGGCCGACTTGTACCTGTAAAGAATCATACTCTATTCCTTGAAGCCTTACAATATGTATTAAATAATACCAGCAGAAAAGTGAAGGCTTTTATTGTGGGTGATGGAGAAACCAGGACAGCTTTGGAAGCAAAAGCAAAAGAACTTGGTATTGCATATACCGGGGAAACATCATCGGAACATCCGCATCCATTAATATTTACTTCCTGGCGGAGTGACATAGATGTGATCAACGCCGGATCGGATATCATAGCTTTAACATCCTTTAATGAAGGAACACCGGTAAGTCTTATTGAAGCACAGGCAGCAGGCAACCCGGTAGTTTCTACAAGAGTTGGTGGGATTGGAGATGTGGTGTTGGAGGGTAAATCCGGGTTATTGTCTTCATTAAAAGATAATGAACAGTTTTGTACGAATTTATTAACATTGGTAAATGACGATGCGCTACGAAACAGCATGTCGCAGCAAGGAACATCATTTGTGAAAGAGCATTTCAGCTACCAGCGATTGATGAAGGATATGCGTAAATTATATTACGAATTACTGAACAAGAAAAACTGATCATGTTTTTATTTAAGAAGAAAAAAAATGGTCTGCCTGCTGATTTTAGTTTATTGAAAGCAGATATGCATTCTCATCTTATTCCGGGTATAGATGATGGTTCGCCGGATATGGCCACTACCCTGGAGCTGATAAAGGGTATGAAAGAACTGGGCTATTCAAAACTAATCACTACTCCACATATTATGTGGGATATGTATAAAAACTCCGGTGAGATCATATTGGAAAAACTTGAAACAGTAAGAAGTGCTATAAAGGATGCAGGAATAGATATTGAAATTAATGCAGCCGCCGAGTATTTCCTGGATGACCATGTAGAAGAGCTTTTAAAGAATAAAACACCACTATTGACAATTAGTAAGAATTGGGTGTTATCGGAGTTTTCACTTGCTTACCCTTCGCATAGCCTGAAGGGTATCTTATTCGAAATGCAGATGCAAGGGTATCAACCCGTGATAGCACATCCTGAACGGTACATATACCTTGATAAGAACAAAGACTTTTATGACGAGTTAAAGGACACCGGATGCCTGTTCCAACTTAATCTTCCTTCACTTGTTGGATATTATGGCAAATCTGCTCAGGAACTTGCAAACTATCTCATCAAACAAGGCTACTATGACCTTGTTGGTACAGACCTGCATCATTTCCGGCATCTTGAAGCATTACAAGACCCTGGTTTGGGCACGGCTTTACAAAAGTTGATTGATAGCGGAAAAATCAGAAACGCCGAAATATAGGCACAAACGAATAGTATTTTTGAAAAAGTTCAGCCTGCTGGTTGAACTTTTTTTATTTTGTGTTGTAAATAGTTTATGGACGCCTTTACAATAAAAGACCTGGAAAACTTATCCGGGATCAAAGCCCATACGATCCGAATCTGGGAACAACGTTATAACTTTTTAAAGCCACAACGTACTACTACCAATATCCGGTATTATACTAATGAGGAATTAAGAACGATATTAAATATTGCACTGCTGAATAAATATGGGTTCAAGATTTCTCATATAGACAGGATGCAGCCAACCGAAATCCAGGAAAAAATACTCACCCTTGTTGATGCCAATGCGATACAGGAAAGGATCATCAATGACCTGATCAATGCTATGGTTTCAATGGATCTGGAGCAATTTGATAAAACTCTCAACAATTATATTTCTGCCAAGGGACTGGAGCGGACAATAACTCAAATTATTTTCCCTTTTCTAGAAAAGATCGGAATGCTATGGCTAACCGGGCATATTAATCCTGCCCAAGAGCACCTGGTGAGTAATTTAATTAGGCAAAAAATCATAGTAGCCATTGATAAAACCATTACAAGGTTTAATGTTGACAAATCTGCCCTTTTATTTTTACCGGAGGGAGAATATCATGAATTAGGGCTCTTGTTTCTACATTATATATTAAAAAATAAGGGTGTTTATGTTTATTATCTTGGTGCAAATGTTCCACTTAAAGATGCTCTACAAGTTTATAATTTAAAGAAGCCTGATTATATATTTGTTCATTTAACTTCAACAGGATCTAATTTCAACTTTGAAAAATTCCTGAACAACATTCATTCAGGATGCGGAAAAACGCCAATTATTATTTCTGGCCAATTAATCAATCAATTCAAAAAAAGCCCTCCCCCAGGTATTAGTTTTAAGAAGTCGCTATCTGATTTGCAAGAGTTTATAAGTTCAATCTAACTGAGGATCAGTTCATTATCCCAAGCTCTAACTCTGTTTAATATTTTTTTAAAAAAATTAAACAATTTTATCTTTTTGTAGTTATTATTTGTTTAACTTTATCATATCAAATCTTAAACAAAATAATATGTCAACAGCAGAATTTGATCAAATCTTGGTAAGCCAGTCAGATTTTTTAAAGCCATTTGCTATAAATCTCACCAGGGATTCAGAAGCTGCAAATGATCTTTTTCAAGAAACATTATATAAAGCGTTGGCTAACAAGGATAAGTACAATGCCGGAACCAATATTAAGGCCTGGCTTTTTACCATAATGCGTAATATTTTTATCAATGATTATAGACGAAAATCTAGGCAAAAAACGATTTTTGATAATAGCCCAAACGATTACCTAATAAATTACAAACAAGTAACTGTAAGCAATGATTCAGAAAGTGAGATGCGGATTAAAGAGATAAATAAGGCTATTACCGAGCTTCCTGAAATTTTTAAAACTCCCTTTAATTTGTATTTTGAAGGATATAAATATAATGAGATAGCAGATCTGCTTCATGAGCCTTTGGGTACCATCAAAAGCCGAATACATTTCGCCAGAAAATTACTAAAAGAACAAATCAACCGGTTTTAAAAAAAGTGTCTTGGCTAAAAAATCTGTAATTGTAATCGGGAGCGGTTTTGCCGGTCTGTCTGCCGGATCCTTCATGGCAAAGGAGGGATGGGATGTTACCATAATTGAAAAGCATGCCATACCTGGCGGCCGGGCAAGGCAACTGAAAGAGGACGGGTTTACTTTTGACATGGGGCCCAGTTTCTATTGGATGCCGGAAGTGTTTGAAAGATATTTTAACCAGTTTGGAAAAGCTGTTAGTGATTATTATAAACTCAACCGGCTTGATCCTTCATATCGTATTTACTGGGAAGATGGCTATACAGATGTTCCAGCTAATTATGAACAACTACAAATGCTTTTTGAAGAATACGAACCCGGCAGTTCGGCCAAGCTGGATAAGTATCTGAAAGGAGCTGCCTATAAGTATGATACGGGGATGAACAAGCTAGTACACAGGCCCGGTTTGTCTGTTAGTGAGTTTCTGGATTGGGATACTGTAAGTGGTGTATTCAAACTCCAGGTTTTTTCTTCCATTAAAAAACATATAGCCAGATACTTTAAACATCCCAAGCTCAGGCAAATGATGGAGTTCCCTGTTCTGTTCCTTGGGGCATTACCAGAAGAGACGCCGGCTTTGTACAGCCTGATGAATTATGCTGATATAAAGGGGGGGACCTGGTACCCGGAAGGTGGAATGTATGCAGTAGTTAACGGGATGTATGAAATGGCAAAAGAACTGGGCGTCAATTTTCATTTTAATGAAACCGTAAAAGAATTGTCTGTCGATAAATCAAGTATTAAAAAAGTTATTACAGATAAAAAAACTTACCAGGCCGATGCAATTATCAGCGGCGCCGATTATCAGTTTACTGAACAGTTCCTGTTAGATAAAGAGCACAGAAATTATTCTGAAAAGTATTGGGATAAAAGAGTGATGGCCCCTTCCTGTTTGTTGTATTACGTCGGACTAAATAAAAAATTAGACCAACCGGTACACCACTCCTTATTTTTTGATGTGCCTTTTGAAAAACATGGACAAGAAATATATAAAAATCCAACATGGCCCTCAGAACCGTTATTTTATGTGAGTGTTAATTCGGTTACTGATAAAAAATCAGCTCCGGAAGGGTGTGAAAACCTGGTATTTCTGATTCCGGTATCATCCGGATTAAAAGGAGATACCCCAGCATTGAGAGAAGAGTATCTGAAAAAAATTGTTTCCAGAATGGAGCAACATACAGGAGAAAAGATAAGCGATCATATTATTTATAAAAGAGCTTATTCAGTCAGTGATTTTGTACAGGATTACAATTCATTTAAAGGGAATGCTTACGGCCTGGCCAATACCCTGATGCAAACAGCTATCTTCCGACCGTCGTGCCAAAGTAAAAAAGTAAATAATCTTTTTTTTACAGGGCAATTAACGGTACCGGGCCCTGGTGTTCCACCAAGCCTGATCAGCGGAGAAGTAGTAGCTAAACAAGTTATCAAAAAGTTTAAATAAAGATTTAAATTGAATAATGATTCAACTATTTCATACCACCAGTGAAAATTGCAGCCGGATTGTAACTGAGAGTTATAGTACTTCTTTTTCATCTGCTATTCGTATACTTCATAATGATCTGCGTAAACCGATTTACAATATTTATGGATTCGTACGCCTTGCTGATGAAATAGTGGATAGTTTTCATGATTTTGATAAAAAAACATTACTTGAACAATTTAAGTCTGAAACCTTTGCTGCTGTTGAAAGGAAGTTAAGTCTTAACCCGATATTAAATAGTTTTCAACAAACTGTGAATGAATACAATATCGATCATCAGCTGATCCATGCTTTTTTCCATAGTATGGAAATGGATCTTGAAAAGAAAAGATATGACTCTGAAAGCTATAAGGAGTATATATACGGGTCAGCAGAGGTTGTAGGCTTAATGTGCCTTTATGTTTTTTGTGAGGGCAAAAAAGAATTATTTAATAATCTGAAAGAGCCGGCCCGGTCTTTAGGAGCTGCTTTTCAGAAAGTGAATTTTCTCCGGGACATCCGATCGGACTACAATGGACTTGCCAGAATTTATTTTCCTGGTTGTGATTTTGATAATTTCAAGACTGATGACAAACGAAAAATTGAAGAGGACATTCATAATGATTTCAGGAATGCATTAGCTGGTATTAAAAGGCTACCGTTAAAAGCCAGGTTTGGAGTATATGTTGCGTATAAATATTATTTCTCCTTATTTAAGAAAATCAAAAAGATGCAACCGGCAAAGGTTCTGGAAGAAAGGATCCGGATACCCAACTACGCAAAAGCGATGATCATTTTAAGAGCCGGCGTAAAGAACCAATTAAGATTGATATAAGACATGACAGCCGGAGCGGTTATTTTAGTGGACGAAACTGACAAGCCTGTTGGTGCTGCGGAAAAGCTGGAAGCACATAAACAGGGTTTATTGCATCGGGCATTCAGTGTTTTTATTTTCAACAGCGGCGGGGAAATGTTATTGCAGCAAAGGGCGATGAACAAATATCATAGCGGTGGATTATGGAGTAATACCTGTTGCAGCCATCCCATACCTGATGAAGCCACTGAATCTGCTGCTCAAAGACGATTGCTGGAAGAGATGGGAATTGAAACACCTATAGAAAAAGTATTCGACTTTATTTATAAGGCAGATTTTGAAAACGGGATGACAGAACATGAATTTGATCATGTATTTGCGGGGCAGTATGATGGAGTCTTTATTGCAAATGAAAATGAAGTGATGAACTTTTGTTATAAAGCCATGTCACAGGTAGAAAAGGAGCTTTCATTGCAACCTGAAACCTATACGGTATGGTTTCGGATCGCTTTTCCTTCAGTAAAGGAATGGTGGACTAAAAAATACGGGGAAAAAAATTTATGATCTTTTAATTTTGTGATCGGATGGAAATCGTTTTTTATATAATAGTGTTGATAACCACTTTTCTACTGATGGAGGGGGTGACCTGGTGTACTCATCGGTTTGTGATGCATGGCTTCCTTTGGTATCTGCACAAAGACCACCACCAGACTGAGCCTGGTTTTTTTGAAAAGAATGATTCATTCTTTGTGATTTTTGCAATACCAAGCATGCTGCTGATCTATTTTGGTACATTTAATGGGGTGTGGTGGATGCAGTCAATAGGTTTTGGTATCATGGCTTATGGTTTTGCCTATTTTATGGTACATGATGTTATTATCCACCAACGTTTCAAATGGTTTACCCGGAGCAATAATACTTACATCAGGGCCATCAGATGGGCACATAAAATGCACCATAAGCATCTTCATAAACACGAAGGAGAAAGCTTCGGAATGCTATATGTGCATAAACGATACTGGCAGAAAATCCGCAGGGATAAAAAGCTGATGGCCGGGAATACAAAAGTTGCGTATGCACCCCAATCCGAATAGTATAATTATTATGCGGCGAATCTTCGCTGTTGCGTAGCAGATAGTGTTAAACCGCTTTTTTGGGCAATCAACCTGGCCAATAATGTATGTCCGAATCTATTTAAGTAAGAAGCTTCAACGAAGAACCTTTTCTTCTTTTTGATCGAATTCATCAGGTTAATATAAGTTGCGTTTGGTGCATTTGAAATTAGATTATTCATTTTCCTGCCTCTGATTCTTTTTATTTTATCGAGGTATTTGTTACTTGCAGGAATTGGTGAAAGAATAATGAAATGTTTATCCGGATTATTAGCAACTACTGACCTGATTTCCTTAAAATAGTTTGTAATGATTCTTTTTTGCAGGAAAGAGAATACAACTTTGTTAATTAATTGCAGGAATGAAAGATGAGTATTGTTTGCCATTTGGTTTTGCTGCAGATAATCTGGCTTTAGCAATACAATTTCGGGATTGTATAAATCAATTTGTTCCTGCACAAGTTTTGCTGAAATTTTCAGACAGGTATTATTCAGTTCGGCAAGACACCTGTATCCGGTTTGCTTAGTAAGCAGATTTATATATGAGAAATCTTTGCCTACCACTGTGCTGTTGATATGATTGCCACAAATAGCAATAAACGTATTGGATTTTAATGATTCTTTCAATGGATTTGGATTTAGAATGCTAAAGTATAGTCATTTGTGCCTTTATAATAGAGCACTAATACTGATTTTTAAGTCGTAGTTTCACGATGCATTTTTCCTATAAGTTTTCTATTAGCACTTATACATCAATTGGTTATGATAGTGAAAAAAAACTTTGATTTTATTTTTCTTGGTGCAGGTTGTGCTACTCTTAGTCTTCTGATGCGTATGATCCATAGCGGTCAATTCAATGAAAAAAGAATCCTGCTGATTGATAAGGACCAGAAAACAAAGAATGACCGGACCTGGTGTTTTTGGGAAAAGGAAAAAGGGTTTTTTGAGGAAATGGTTTTTTGTAAATGGGATACTATCTCTTTTTTAAGCGATGATTTTTCAGATGACATGGATATTGCTCCCTACCAGTATAAAATGATCAGGGGCGTTGATTTTTACCAATTCTGCTTTGATAAGATTGAAAAGCAGGCTAATATCGAAACGCTTTATGGTACTGTAGAAAAATGGGATATTGACAATGGTGATTTGATAATTGATATCGATGATCATACGTACCGTTTTTCCAATTCAGTTGTTTTTAATTCAATATATCAGCCAACTGATTCAAAAAATACGATCAAGCTCCTTCAGCACTTTAAAGGTTGGGTAGTAGAATCTGAAGATCCTGTATTCGATCCGCTGCAAGCTACCATGATGGATTTCAGAGTTCATCAGAACTATGGAACCAGTTTCGTGTATGTATTGCCTTTTAGCAAAAACAATGCATTGATAGAATACACACTATTCACAAAGGAACTCTTGCCTTCTGAAAAATATGATGAAGAACTCAGGAATTATATCGGTGATTTTCTTTCTATCCAACACTATAAAATAACTGAAGAAGAGTTTGGAGTAATACCAATGACGAACGAAAAACTATCTTTTAAAGGGCATGCCTGGAATATCGGTACAGCCGGTGGACAAACGAAAGCTTCCAGTGGCTATACATTTCAGTTCATTCAAAAACAGTCACAGCAAATTCTTGAATACCTTTTGACAGGAGAACCATTAACGAATATGCCTGAGACACCCGGGAGGTTCAGGTTTTATGATAACACATTGCTGGAGGTGCTATATCATGACAAAGTGCCGGGGAAAGAAATATTTACGACCATGTTCAAAAAAAACAAACCGCAGCAAGTGCTACGGTTTCTTGATAATGAAAGTTCATTAAGTGATGAACTGAAAATTATTTCTTCTCTTCCTGTATGGCCGTTTTTAAAAGCTGCCTGGAAACAGCTGTAATCAAACATCCGGATCCATTTGCATAAATTCCCTTTTTACAGCCTTCAGCATACTGAACAATTGTGCTACCTGTATCAGCAACAACACAAACAACGCTAACAACACAAACCATGGAAGGTTGATCGTTTTTGCAGCGGAAACCTCTTTTTGAAATTTTTCAATATGCCAACCTGTAAGTGTCGATCCAAAGGCCATTCCAACCAGTAAAAATGAAAGCAGTGAATAAACCACTTTCATGAACATGATTCGCATGGTGGAATAGCCAACTTTAAAGTTTTCAAGGATGCCCGCCGGAATTATCAGTATCAGGGCTATCCAACTCCAGTTTTTGTTAAACCATTCATTGTTGAGTACGAGATTTAAAAGGAGCAGTAGAATTATTGACATAAGTCCCCAGGGAAAAATGAGGAACATAGAGGGTTTTGAAGCGGGACGCATAGTGATAGATTTGGTTATAACAAGAAAGGTAGAGAATAAACAGGAAATTTAAAAGCTTGCCTTTATACAGTTTTAGGGATTTAATTTCTTTTTAATCCCTGGTTAACCGGGGTTTAATAGTCAATTTATAAATTTAACTATCATAATCACAAGTACAAAAACTCTCTGAAAGCCTGCCACTTTAATAGGATATTTTCTGGTGTGGTACATTACTGATACTGTTTTGAGAAGGTTGGTGGATAAGCTTTTCAATACAATTTTACTGTAAATTCATACGAACAAAGATTTTATAGAGAACTAATAAAGGCTGTTTATATGGAAAAAGAATCCAAGGTTGAGCTGCCCGAAAAGGGCATAGATGAAATTTCAAACACTGCAAAAACCTTCTCTGGTTTTGTAAAGAGGAATCCTGTATTGTTTACGATACTGGTTGCTCTTGTGGCGTTAGTATCTGTTTATTTTTGGAAAGATACAGAGGGGAAAAATAAAAGGAGGGCTGTAGAGAAAATGGCTTCTGAACAACTACTGCAAATTAATGTGGATATGCTGAAACTAATGGCAAAGCCATTAATATGGAGTATTCGCTCCGAAATGCTTCGGGGGAATATGGACCAGGTGAATATTTATACCAAAGAGCTGGTACAGGAAAAGAATTTTCAATATGTACACATTGTGGAACCGGGAGGTAAGATCCTTATATCTACCAATAAGAAATTCGAGGGTCAGCCAGCAGCAGGTATTTTAGAAGCGTCACTTTTGCAGACAGACTCTGTGCAGGTGGTGAATAAAGAGAATGATCTGATAACCATAGCAGCTCCCGTTATGGGTTATGACAAAAAACTGGCAACAATCATTATGGATTACATCCCTGTAAGATTTGCAACCGGAAAAGATAAAAAAAGTGACTCGACAACTATTAAATAATAATTTAGCAGCATAAACAAAAAATAAATGAAAAAGATAAATCTACTGATCTTATTTGCAGTCCTTATTTCCTTAAAGACGAGTGCCCAGACATTTAAAATTGATACATCGGAAGTGAGTTTTGAAGATAAATTAAGGCCATGCCTTGTTGTGAAATATGATGCCAATGCAAAAACAGTAAAAAAGGGATGGGCAGATTACCTAAAGAAGAATTATAGTATAAAAGTAAAAGGGATTGGCCTTTTAACAGACAAGGATATTGTGGATGCTGAAGATGTGACGATCAGTACCATTGCCGATAAAAGAATGAATATGTATGCAAAGGTTACGGATCAGCCTGCCGGCTCTGAAATGAAATTCTTTGTGTCGTTCGGGTATGATTTTTTTATAGGCCCACAAAATTATGGCAATGAATTTGGTGCCATGCATAAACTATTAAATGACTTCAGTATAAATTTTCTAAATGATTATTATTCGGATGAAGCTTCGAACATTCTAAAGCAGATCAAAGGGCTTGAGAATGATATTAAAAAAAATAGTAAGGAAGCCGACCGTAATACTAAAAAAGCAAATAAGGGCTCGGATGCTGTTGCCAGTGGTTATGAAGCAAAGAATAAGGCCTTGATGATGGAGAATAAACAGATAGAAGAAAAAATTGAAAAGCTTAAATCGGAAATGGAAAGGATAAAAGAAAAGCAAGATGGAATTATTCCTAAATGATTTTTAGAACAAAAATAAATTTATAGCAAAATGAAACAATTCAAAATGTTTTTGCTGGCACTCATAGTTATCATTTTTGTAGTGTTTGCTGTGCAGAACTTCGAAAGTGTGACCATTAAATTGTTTAACTGGGGGATCAAGCTTCCACTGGCTATTACAACCGTTGCGGTTTATGTATTGGGGATGTTTACCGGAGGATTGTTATGGTCTAATTTAAAAAAGCTGACGACACACCCTGAAGACCAGAAAGAAAAGTAACAATAGCAGCGTTATTCGCTGCTTATAAATACTAATAATTGATCCGGAAGAAATTAAGCAATTACGTTTTCTCCGGATTTTTTTATTATAAAATACCACTGCCATAGCTGTATTTAATCCCCTTTTAATGTGGTTTTAATTCCCGTTTATACTCCAGCCGCTATTTTGTAACTTACATAGTGCACCCGGTTGAAAGGTTTTCGGGCCCGGCATTTGCACATACTGATTGACATAATTTGTCGATAGCAATTTTTCTCATCTAATTTTCAATTTATGGATACAGAAATCATTGAAGTAAGAAATCTCACAATTGAGGACTACCAGGCATTAAAGGAATCCATGGTTCAGGCTTATTCAAGCATGGGAGGTCAGTACTGGAAAGAAGAGGCGATACAGCGGCTGATACAAAAATTTCCGGATGGACAGGTGGTGATAACATTGAACGGGGTAGTTGTAGGTTGTGCTTTATCAATCATAGTTAATTATGAGAAGTTCGGGGATAATCATACATATAAGGATATAACGGGCAATTACAGCTTTGAAACCCATACCTCCAAAGGTGATACACTTTATGGTATAGAAATTTTTGTGCACCCCAACTATAGAGGTATGCGGCTTGCACGGCGATTATATGATGCCCGAAAAGTTTTATGCGAACGATTAAATCTGAAAGCAATTATTGCCGGCGGAAGGATACCCAAATACTCGATGTATGCCGATACTTACAAGCCAAAAGAGTATATTGAAAAGGTAAAAAGAAGGGAATTATTTGACCCTACTTTATCATTTCAGTTGTCAAACGATTTCCAGGTAAAAAAAATATTGCGGAATTATTTGCCTGAAGATGAGGAAAGCAAGGGATATGCTACATTGCTTATCTGGCATAATGTGTATCATGACGGAAAAAGTATCCTGCTTAGAAAAAAGGACATCATCAGGATAGGACTGGTGCAATGGCAAATGCGTCATTACCATACGACTGAAGACCTGCTGAAACAGGTGGAATATTTTGTAGATGCAGTGAGTGATTATGAATCTGATTTTATCCTGTTCCCGGAATTATTCAATGCACCATTGATGGGCCGGTTCAATGAAATGGACAGCCGTCATGCAATAAAAGAACTGGCACAGTTTACAAGCCCGATCGTAGATGCCATGAGTAAGATGGCTGTTTCATATAATGTAAACATCATAGCCGGTAGTATGCCAGAAGTAAGAGATGGTAAAGTATATAATGTGGCGTATGTATTACAACGAAACGGGATGATAGACAGCAGTTCAAAAATTCACATTACCCCTTCTGAGGAATATGAATGGAACATTCAGGGCGGAAATGAAATAAAAGTGTTTGATACGGATGCTGGTAAAATAGGGGTGCAGATCTGTTATGATGTGGAGTTTCCTGAAATGACAAGAAAATTGGCTGAAGATGGAATGCAGATATTGTTTGTACCTTTTTTAACGGATACACAAAATGCTTATAACCGGGTACGGTTTTGTTCCCAGGCAAGAGCTATAGAGAATGAATGCTTTGTAGCTATTGCCGGTAGTGTGGGTAACCTGCCCAAGGTTACCAATATGGATCTGCAGTTTGCTCAATCAGCAGTGCTAACACCCAATGATTTTGCTTTTCCTGTAACAGGTATAAAAGCAGAAGCAACTCCTAATACTGAAATGATCGTTGTCAGTGATGTTGACCTTTCGCTTCTTACTGAACTGCATAATTATGGCAGTGTGCAAACATTAAAGGACCGCCGGCTTGATCTGTACCAGTTGAACTTTTCTGAAGTGCCTGAAAAGGAAGAAGTAAAAGAGAAACCTGTTGTAGTAAAAAATTAAAAATTATATAGAATAAAAAATGAATGAATTCTGGGATAAAATATTGTTTCGAATAGGTGATTTTGTACTAACTCCTGCAAAGCTGCTGGGCATTGTAATGGCACTTGTTATTACATGGCTACTACTTACCGTCATTCATAAAATACTGGTTAGTAGAAAAGGACTCGATGCTGGTGAAAAGGGAAGAAGAATTTCATTATTTCAATTGATAAAATACTTTACATGGGTCATCGTCATTTCATTATGTATTACTATTGCAGGATTTGATATAACCATCCTGATTGCTGGTTCTGCTGCATTATTAGTGGGGCTGGGGTTTGGCTTACAGAATATCTTCAGCGACCTTGTTTCGGGTTTGTTCATGCTTTTTGAACGAAAGGTAAAAGTAGGAGATATAATGGAGGTGGATAATATTGTGGGAAGGGTGCAAGCTATTAACCTGCGTACATCTGTATTACTGACCCGTGACGGGTATGATATCATCGTTCCTAACCATAAGTTTATTACGGAAAATGCTATCAACTGGAGCCATCATACTTTCGACAGGCGTTTCCAGGTAGAAGTAGGTGTAAGCTATGGCAGCGATATTGATCTTGTTACAAAGGCGTTGCTTGAGTGTGGTAATGAACAGCAGGAATTGATCAAGGCTGATCACCATAAGCCTTTTGTCCGGTTTAACGATTTTGGTGACAGTGCCCTTATCTTTTACCTGATGTTTTGGACAAAAGATATTTTCCAGGTGGAACAGATAAAAAGTGAACTGCGATATAAAATTTTCAAATCATTCCGTGCAAACAATATTACTATACCATTCCCGCAGCGGGATGTGCATATTATGCCAAAGTAAAATCAGGATAATTAGTGGAAGACACAAAAAGAGCAGCCAACGGCTGCTCTTTTTGTTTTTGTATTAATCATGCTAACTATTTCAAAGCATCAATTACCAGCATCTCGGGTAGTTCTTTTTCTATTTCAGTTATTAACTTATCTATTTGCCCTTTTGAGTCAAACAGGGCACTGGTTCCTACAATCTGGCCGTTGGTACTTTTTACATTAAAATAATGTTTGCCGTTAGTACTTTCTTTTTTCTCGATACCGGTTGGTAGCGGCAGGTTTTTCTTGATGGATTCTATCCCATTCAACATACTTTCTTTCTGCTTGTAACCTTCACCGGATAACAATACCCTGTTCTTACTGTCTACTAAACGGAAATAGTGTTCATCATTCTTTCCCTTATACACTTCAAACTTCATACTTATTATTTTTTTATGTTAACAAATCGGGCTATTGCCCATTTACTGAATATCGTTTTAACAATATTGGAATGTTCTTATACTAAAATTAAAAACACATTAAATCAGTATTAAAACTTTAGCTATTCAGATAAGGGCTTATTTTCAACAGTTTTGGTGAACCAGGACTGTAAACTATCCAGTGCCTTTTTCATTCTCTTTTGTGTTTCAAAAAAACAACTAAAACCCAGCGGCTTGCCTGTCTCTGAAAAAATATGAAACCGGTATCCTTTCCTGTTGCTGATAAAGGAAAAAGAGCCAGGAATTAATAGTTGCCGGCGTAAAAGTTCTATTTCCTTATTACATGATTCCCGGTCTGGGTGTTCGTACCCGAAGAGAAAGACCGGTGAAATATCAAACTGTGTGCGGAAAATAAACCGATACATGCCGTTATCTGTTTTGTATATTTTGAATTGCTCCATATTTGCATTTATCAATTTTAAGTTTTTCAAACTTAGTTAGGCCCAATTAATGAAAGCTAAAACTGACATTAAAAGACAATTAAAAAAGAAATTCAAGAAGGTTGAAAACCAGAGGTGTTAGACTATTTTTGTCTGATGGATGGAATTAGCTCATATGTATATATTCTTGCCGCCTGCTTACTTGTGGTCTTTTCTTATCTCTACAATCTGCTATCGCAAAAAACAGGCATTCCATCAGTGCTATTATTGTTATTATCAGGTATAGGTTTGCGGGAAGTCCTTATTTATTACGATGCTACAATGAAAATACCGGCATCGGCGATAGAGGTATTTGGTATTATTGGATTGATCATGATCGTTTTGGAAGCAGGTCTTGACCTGCAGGTAAGCCGGAAAAAGATCAAATTGATCAGGAATGCTTTTCTGTCCGCCATTTTTATATTTGCGTTTTCTTCTTTTGCCTGTTCTGCCTTGCTGTATTATTCATTGCAGGAAGATTACCTGCACTGCCTGATATATGCCATTCCTTTGTCGGTAGTTAGCAGTGCAATTGTTATTCCCAGTATTTCCCACCTTGAAGAAAATAAAAAGGAATTTCTCGTCTATGAAACCTCTTTTTCAGATATTATCGGCATTATCCTGTTTAATTATATCATAGCAGGAAACTTTTTACAGGCAAGTAATATTGCTTTCTTTCTCGGCTCGGTGGTTTTATCGGTTGCATTGAGTGCAGTTATTTCTATTCTTATACTTTTCATGCTTACCAAGATAAAAACCAAGATCCGTTTCTTCCTGGTTTTTGCACTTTTGATATTCTTATATGCTGGTGGTAAAATGCTAAACCTGCCGGCCTTGTTCATAATTTTATTGTTTGGAATGGTTGTGAGTAACTGGCAATTACCCATCTTTCACCGGTTTTATAAATGGATGACTTATTCTGAAGTAAATGAAGTGGTCCGTTTATTACACGGACTAACTGCTGAAACAAGCTTTTTGATTCGTACCTTTTTCTTCTTCCTGTTTGGATTTACGATTGATGTCCGCCTATTGCTGGATATAGAAGTTGTGTTAACGGGAAGCTCGTTGGTTATTTTACTATTCGGTATCCGGTTTATATACCTCCGGTTCTTCCTTCATGCACATATTTTTCCTGAATTATTTTTTATGCCAAGAGGATTAATCACTGTTCTTTTATTTTACAGCATCCCGGAAATGTATAAACTGAGCAAGTTCAACGAAGGAATTTTGTTTTTTGTGATATTGACAACCAGTGTTATTATGATGATCGGTTCAATAATGTATGGGAGGCCGAAATTGCAGGCCATTAATGATGAGATACCTATAATAGAAGATATTCCCGTTATTGAAAAAAAAGACTGAGTATGGAGGAGATAAAGATATTACTGGTAGAAGACGAAAAGAAAATTGCGGACACCCTTTCCAAAGGTTTAAAGGAGTTGAACTATCATGTAGAAACAGCTTATGATGGAAAAATAGGATTAAGGCTTTTTGAATCGGGAAGTTTTAATCTGGTTATCTCAGATATTAATCTTCCGGGTATTAACGGTTATGATCTATTGAAAACGATCCGCAGCAGGAACCAGCATGTTCCCATCATAATGCTGACGGCCCTGAGTGCTACTGATGATAAAATTGAAGGCTTTGATGCAGGTGCCGATGATTACCTCGTTAAACCATTTGAGTTTAAGGAGCTGGTAGTTCGTATAAGAGCTTTACTTAAACGTACGATGAATCAGCAGTTACCAACCGGTAATATTTTGAAAGTAGCTGACCTGGAATTGAATGTTGACAATAAGGAAGTAACCAGGAACGGGAAGATGATCAGCCTTACCGCCAAAGAATTTCAGTTGCTGGAATATTTTATGCGAAACCGCAACAGGGTAGTGTCAAGGGCTGATATTGCAGAAAGGGTATGGGAACTAGATTTTGATACCAAAACGAATGTGATTGATGTGTATGTAAATTTTCTGCGAAAAAAGATTGACAGGGATTTTGAACCTAAGCTCATACATACACAAGTGGGTATGGGTTATATGATGAAGGAAAAATAGGACGTACAGGCCTAATTATTTTACCGGCTTCAGCATGAGTATCAAATATAAAATAGCTTTTTTGTTTGCTGTTGCTGTCACGTTGATTTTAGCAGCGGTAAGCATTGCTGTTTATTTCTTCAGTGTAAAAGATAATGATGATAGCTTCAGAACCAGGTTAAGGAACCGTGCTATCAGCACAGCAGGAATCATCAGGCAAAGTAATGAAAATGATTTCTCCGTTATTCGCAGCCTGGATACTTCTGCAGTAGCCTCTTTACATCAAAAAAGTATTGCAGTAATTAATGACAATGGGAAACTGATCTATCACTACTCAGACCTGGCAGGTGATTCACTATTAATATCTCCAGCAACTCTTGACCGGGCAAAAGAAAAGGATATCTTTTTTTCAAAGGGTAAAAAAAAGGCTGTTGCAATTTATACTTCAGGTGGTCACACCAATTTGATAATCGCTGTTGCAGCAAATGATGTTGAAGGCAAAGCCTATCTGAAACAACTTAAAAAAATTTTGTGGGCTGCTTCTTTGATTGCCGTTGCAATTTCATTTTTAACCGGGTTGTTGTTTGCCCGTAACCTTATCGCTCCGTTTAAAAGAATAGCCAGTGAAGTAAACATGATCACTTCCAACAACCTGTCGCAACGTATAAAATCGGGTAACAATAATGATGAACTGGATAAACTGGCAACTACCCTCAATGAACTCCTGGACAGGCTGGATGAATCTTTTATGATTCAACGTCGTTTTATTTCGAATGCATCACATGAATTGTCCACGCCGCTTACTTCAATTTCAAGCCAACTGGAAGTAACTATGCAAAAGGAAAGAACACCTGAGGAATACAGGGATGTGATGAACAGTGTATATGAGGACATAAAAGAGTTACAGCACCTGACAAGAAGTTTGCTTGATATTGCAAAAACCGGATCGCAAGGCAGTATAGATCTGATGGAAGTAAGATTGGATGAAGTCCTTTTTAAAGTTGCCGCTGATGTACAACATCTGAATAAAAAATATAAGACCACTTTTAGTATTGATGTATTTCCCGATGATGAAAAGTTGCTTACTGTTTTTGGCAACTCCAACCTGCTTTATATTGCTTTGAAAAATATTATTGAGAACGGTTGCAAGTATTCTGATAACGGAGAATCTGTGATCAATATATTAACAGGAGAAAAGAATATCATCATTCGGGTGGCTAATAAAGGTGATATTATTGCTGAGTCGGATATCCAGAATATATTTCAACCTTTTTTCCGAACGGATAATGCACAAGTAAAACCTGGATTTGGTTTGGGTTTAACTATGACCAGGAGAATTATTTCTCTTCATAATGGTAAGATCAGTGTTGAATCAAATCCTGAAAAAGGAACCGTATTTTCCATACAATTGCCTAATATACTGGCAGTATAAATTCAGTACTTCTTCATTTATTGGTTTGCATAAAGTTTCTCTTGCAATTTTAATCAGATTTTAATCAGGGCTTAATCTCCTCTTTAGTCTGTGTAGTTATCATTGTACTGTGCAATAGCACATCTGATAGTTATGCAAAAGTTATTTAATAAAATACTGGTGCCAGTTGATTTTTCTGCCAAATCAAAACAGGCAGTAGAAAAAGCAGTTGGTATTGCTTTGGATTATGATTGCAGTATTACGCTGTTGCATGTAGTTACCACTTCGCCGCTTTCGGCAGTTGCTGTAGCTGAGGGCCACATGGCTATCCCATATAATATCATAGATAATAAAACAGAGCTTGAATTTCAATTGGAAAAACTGGCAGCGATTGCAAGATTACTATCTGCTAATAAAATTAAAACAGACCATTTTGTTATCAGGGGCACATGGGATGAAGTTATTATTGATATGGTGAATCAACATCAATTTGACCTTGTGCTGATAGGGCAAAAAGGAAGGATTTTCAGAAAAAGAAAGATGATGCTTAATCCTGATAAGATAGCAGCGAAATCAAATATTCCTGTTATTACAATTCCATCGAACAGAAGATTTACCCGGTTATTATCTATTGTGATACCCATTACAGATTTTTTGCCGGTACGTAAACTGATCTATGGGGTGTACATAGCATCTAAATATAACACTACAATAAAATTATTGGGAATTGAAAATGAAAAGACAAATGTTAAGGTGCAGTTTTATCTGCAAAAGGCATATCAACTTATCCAGCAAAACTCAACTTTAAAAGTGGAGCTGGATACAATTGTAAGTGACAATGTAGCGGAGGCTGTCAGCCAGTTTGCTATGATACATTCGGCTGACCTTGTGATACTGAACCCCGGCGCACAAACAAAAATGCCCGGATTTTTTTCGGCTTTGTTCGGAAGGATTGTTCAGAAGTATTCTGCACCACCTGTGCTGAGCATCAATCCCGTTTAATTATTTAATCACTAAAAAAGGAAATCATTGTATGAAAAAATTATTGATCCTGGCTCCTGTTCTTTTTGCAGCAGTCATTACTCATTCACAAACTATTGAAGAAGCAAAAAAGCATATCTATTATGAACGGTATGAATCTGCAAGAAATATTCTTGAAGCAGAAATTAATAAAGGTAACCCATCTCCGGACGCATATTATTACCTGGGAGAGCTTTTGATGAAGCAAAACGAACTTGCAAAAGCCACAAAGGTTATGGAAGAAGGGAAAAAATATTTTGATACGCACAACTACAGTTTGAAAGAATATCCTCTTTTGTACATCGGATATGCACACACATTACTTGATACAGGCAGAACTTCGGATGCACGGAAGATCATGGAAGAAGCTATCAAGGCCGGTAAGAATAAAAATCCCGTTTCATTACTGGCTGCTGCCCGTGCAAATATTGAAAGCAAAAATGGTGACCCCAACTGGGCAATGTACCTGCTTAAAAAAGCGATCAGCAAGGATAAGAAGAATCCTGCATTATATGTTGCTTTAGGTGATGCCTACCGAAAGGTCATTGATGGCTCTAATGCAGTTGTCAATTATACAAAGGCCCTGGAAGTAGATCCCAATTATGCTATTGCATTATATAAAGAAGGACGTATTTATAAAAGTCAGAAAAATACAGAAGTGTTTGTAGATCGGTTTACAAGAACAGTGGAGCTGGATCCCAATTTTGCACCTGCTTTATATGAATTGTATTATCATTACCTGTATAAAGATGTTGTGAAAGCACAGAAATATTTTGATGCTTACATCAGGAATGCAGATGCGGATCCTCATCATGCCTATATGCAAACCGATCTTCACTTTGTTTCTAAACGATTTGCAGAAGCTATTAGTGGTGCAAAAGGTATTATTGCGGCTGAAGGTGATAAGGCGCAGCCAAGATTATACAAGCTGATAGCCTATAGTTATGCTGCTACGGGTGATTCTGTAAATGCTTTGACAAACATGACCACCTATTTTGAAAAACAAAAAGAGGAAAAGTATGTAACACAGGATTATGTACTGCAAGCTAAACTTACAGATGCCGTAAATCCCGATAAAACAGCAGCGATCACCTGGTATAAAAAAGCATTAGCAACTGAAAAGGACAGGATAGAGAAAATCGGATATATGACGATACTTGCTGATCTGCAAAAAGAAGCTGGTAACCGAGATAAAGAAGCAATGTGGAGAGAAAAAGTTTATACCGCCAAAGACAGGCCTACCAATATTGATCTGTACAAATGGGGTGTTGCACTGTATTCAGATGCAGAATATCTGAAAGCAGACAGTGTGTTTGCTTTGTACGAAACAAAATATCCTGAACAGATATATGGTTATCTATGGAGAGCAAGATGTAATGCATTAATTGATACAGCTATGGCTCAAGGGTTGGCTGTACCACATTATTTAAAGCTGATTGAAGTAGCAGGAAAGGAAGTGGATAAGAATAAAGCTACTTTATTGGGAGCCTACGGATACCTGGGTACTTATGAAGCCAACATTAAAAAAGATTTTTCGGCATCACTAGCTTATTTTGAAAAAATGCTGGAATTGGATCCCGGAAATGCTGATGCGACAAAATATGCAGAACTGTTGCGGGAATGGGTAGAGAAGAAGAACGAAGAAGTGACAGACGGAGAAACTGATAACGCAACACAAAGTATAGAGGAAAGAAGCACAACCACAAAACCAGGAACCAGATAAAAATATTTTTCCTTCGAAAAGCCTGATCATAGCAGCTTTTACAGTTGCAAATAATCAACAATGATTTCTCATAGTGGTTTTGGTTTCCTGAAAGGGGGTGTATTTGGCACCCTCTTTCTTATTTTTGCTAATATTACAAATTAAAATGTGAGATTATTAAGAACAGCTTATCAACGAATTTTCTTTTTTATCCGGAATAAACTTACCCGGCCTCAATACATCACCCTTGTTGCAACACTTACAGGACTTGTTTCGGGTCTTGTAGCTGTGTTATTAAAAATAATTGTTCATTACCTGCAAAACTCTTTTTCATACGGGGAATGGTATTATCTTTTATTACCTGCCATAGGTTTGGTGCTTACAGTCCTTATCATCAAGTATCTTTTTCGTGGTATACTTGATAAAGGAATTGCAATGGTATTAAAAGCTATTGCAAAAAAGTCTTCTTTTATTCCCACCAGTAATATATATAAGCATGTAGCAACCAGTTCGCTTACTGTAGGGCTCGGTGGTTCTGCTGGTCTTGAGGCGCCGATTGTAGCAACTGGTTCTTCTTATGGTTCATTTTTTGGCCGTATTACAGATCTTACATACCAGGAACGTACATTGATGATTGCCTGTGGCGCTGCGGCAGGTATTGCTGCCGTTTTTAATGCGCCGATCGCAGGTGTAATATTTGCCATTGAGGTTTTATTGACAGAAACAATGGTGAGTTATTTTATACCCTTGACCATTTCTGCTGTAGCTGGTGTTTTGTGTTCAAAGATCATTTTACAAGAAACGATACTGTTCAATTTTGTTTTGAAACAGGAATTCAATTATCACAATGTTCCTTATTATTTGATCCTTGGTGTGGTGGCTGGCTTCATCTCCTTGTATTATGCAAGGGTATTTAAGTCTGTTGAGAAAAAATTGCATGATTTCAAATGGAATATTTTTCTGAAAGCATTGGCTGGCGGTACATTACTTGCTGCACTGATCTTTGTATTTCCGCCGCTTTTTGGTGAAGGTTATCAAAGTGTGGGAGAGCTGGCCAATGCAAATGCGGAAGGAATTGTTTCCAGCAACCTGTTTAATCTTACTGACAGTAATATTTCTGTTTTGATCTTTATCGGTTCCATCATGTTATTGAAACCTGTTGCTACAGCCATCACTATTGGTGCAGGTGGCAATGGAGGGAATTTTGCCCCCTCTTTATTTGTCGGGTCCTATCTTGGATTTTTCTTTTCAAGAATTTTGAACACAACAGGCTTTGTAAAAGTTCCGGAAGGAAATTTCAGCCTTGTTGGCATGGCAGGAGTGCTAAGCGGGGTAATGTACTGTCCGCTTACTGCTATATTTCTTATCGCAGAAATTACAAATGGTTATGGATTATTCATACCGCTGATGCTAGTTTCGGCAATTTCTTTTTTTATTGTAAAGCATTTTGAACCATTTTCCATGGAGCTGAAAAAGCTGGCAATGGGCGGTGAAGTATTCACACATAAAAAGGAACAAAATATTCTTACCTCTATTCAATTAGAATCAATTTTGGCGGGAAACTATAAAGCAGTACCTATAACGGGTAACCTTAGTCTTCTTGTTGAAGAAATAAAGAAAAGTGAGAAGAATATCTTTGCTGTTGTTGATGAAAAAGAAAAATTTTTCGGTGTTGTTGAATTAAATGATATTAAGAAGTTGTTGTTTGATCCCGGTAAATATGAAGCAACCTCCATCCGAAGTGTTACTAAAAAACCGAGAGATATTATATATAGTGATGAAACCATGCAGCAGGTAATGGATAAGTTCGATTCCTCTCAAACATGGTATCTTCCTGTGCTGGACAGAGAGAAAAATTTTATCGGGTTTATTTCTAAAACAAGATTATTTGAAAAGTACAGGGAAGTGCTGTCCGCCCAAAGTGACTTATACGAGAATTAAGTAATAGTATTGAGTATTCATATACTACTAACCTGTTTGAATAAAAAAGTAATCATTGGCTAATTCAACAATCGATTTTATAAATTATCTGAATACGATTCCAATAGCGTAATAAACTCCTGTTACACTGAACTGGATTACCTTTGCTACACTATTCTAAAGTATTAAAATTTGTAATTCATGGAAAAATTAACGAATAATCATCTTATTGAAATTGCGATTGCAGTATTTGGCGGAATAATTCTGGGCTGGCTGGTGAAGAAGCTTCTTTTTCCTGTGCTTTATAAATTAACCCGTAAAACAAAATGGAAGAGTGACGATCTCATTATTGAAAGTGTTGGGAAATGGGTGATCTTCTGGTTTTTTCTCGGCGCCTGTTTGTATATCGCTCCGATTTTTAAGGCAAATTTTACCATCGCTAAAAATAATTCACTACTTATTGATCGCATCATTGTTTCTCTTTATATTTTTTCTGTTTCAGTAGTAATAGCAAGGATTGCAGCAGGAATGCTGCAGATTCGTTCTGAAAGAGATGATAGCATAGTTCCAACCACTTCAATTTTAGGAAACATTGCGAAAGCAATAGTTTATGTTATCGGTTTCATCTTTATTCTTCAGACATTTGGAGTTGCCATTGCTCCATTGGTTACAGCATTAGGAGTAGGTGGTATTGCTGTTGCTTTAGCCTTACAACCGACTTTGTCAAATTTATTTTCAGGGTTGCAACTAATAGCGTCAGGTAAGATCAATATTGGCGATTTTATACAACTGGAAGGTGGGCAGAAAGGGTTTATAAGAGATATCACCTGGCGAAATACAACGATTGAAACTGCACAAAATAATATAATTGTTGTTCCGAATAGTAAAATGGCTGATTCAATTATTGAAAACTTCTTTCTTACTGACAGAAAAATAACATTCAATGTATTGGTTGGGGTTGGGTATGAAAGTGACCTGGATAAAGTGGAAAGGGTTTCAATACAGGTAGCCAGGGAGATACTGGAGAGCCAGAGTGGTGGTATCAAAGATTTTGAACCCTTTGTCAGGTTTTACAATTTTGGTGACAGCAGTATTGATTTAAAAGTTTTTTTACAAGTGATGGAATATGCAGATCAATTTGCAATCACTTCAGAGTTTGTTAAGTTGCTGCACAAAAGATATAATCAAGAAGGTATTAATATTCCGTTTCCTATTCGGACAGTACATATGAAGAATATGAATGAGTAATTAACCTGATCAGGAGCCTTTTATATAATTTTCCATATTACTGATAATAAATTGTTGTTCTTCTATCAGGTATTTTACCACATCACCAATCGAAACTACACCGATCAAATTATCATTTTCTATGACCGGGAGATGCCTGATGAACCTGGTTGTCATCAATCGCATGGCATCTTCAATGGAACATTCTGGTGGAATAGTTATCAGTTCAGTGTCCATGATCTCTTTTATCAGTGTTTCTTTGGACGATTTTCCCTTTAAGATCACTTTCCGGGCATAATCCCTTTCTGTAAAGATTGCAATAGGTTTACTTTTTTCTATTACAAGCAGGGCACTGATGTTTTTTTCATGTAACTGAACCAATGCATCATAAACAATTGTTTCAGGGCTAATTGAGTATACCTGATTACCTTTTCTATCCAAAATGTTTTTGACCTTTCCCATAATATATTTATTTTAAAGGTTCAGAGCAATACCTGGAATAGTCAGATTTTGCCGGGCTCTATAAAAATACAAGTCTTTCTTAATACAATAAATGATTTTTTGAATATAAATAATATATAATTATTTAGTTCAGTTTATCCCGGGTAATTAATTGTAGATTCAATAATCTGTTCATCGCCACACAAAAACAGTATGGCAAAAGTTATTAAAATAAAAAAGGGATTAAACATCAAACTGGTTGGTATAGCAAACCAGGTGATTGCGACCACTCCAGCACCTGAAACCTTTGCTATAAAGCCAACAGACTTTCCCGGGCTTGTACCAAAGTTACTGGTGAAGGAAGGAGATGAAGTACTTGCTGGCAGCCCGTTATTTTATGATAAGGATAAAGAGTCAGTAAGATTTTGTTCACCTGTAAGTGGTGAAGTGGCGGCAATAATAAGGGGCGATAAACGAAAGATACTAGAAGTTAAAATTTTGGCTGATAAAGAAATACGATACATTGACTTTGCAAGGTCTGATCCGAAAAATTTGAGTAGCGAGGTTATAAAGGATACTTTACTCAGCAGCGGAACATGGCCATTTATTCGGCAAAGACCCTATGGAATTGTAGCCAATCCAGCTGATAACCCTAAATCTATTTTTATTTCCTGTTTCGACAGCAATCCGTTAGCACCTGATTTGAATTTTATTATGCTTGGACAGGATACGGATTTTCAAACTGGCCTGGATGCATTACAGAAACTAACTGAAGGTAAAATTCATCTGAATGTACAAGCCACTACGACCTCTCCATCTTTCTTTACAAATGCAAAGGGAGTAGAGGTCAATAGTTTTTATGGTCCACATCCTGCAGGCAATGTAGGGGTGCAGATCCATCATATTGATCCTATAAATAAGGGTGAAGTGGTGTGGTATATTCATCCGCAGGATGTGTTGGTAATAGGAAGATTATTTAATAACGGTAAGTTTGACACTTCCCGCATCGTTGCTTTAACTGGTTCAAGAGTTAATGCTCCAAAATATTACAAGACAATTACCGGAGCTGCTATAAAAAATATGATAGCTGATGCAGGTCTTAAAGAAGGGAAGAACAGGGTGATAAGCGGAAATATTTTATCCGGAAAACAAATTGACGCAGAAGGGCACCTTAATTTTTACGATTCACAAATAACAGTAATTCCAGAAGGAGATGAGCCGGAGTTTATGGGATGGTTAAAACCCGGCTTTGATAAATTCAGTGTTTCAAGAACATTTTTTTCGTGGTTGACTCTATCGAAAGAACATGATCTTGATACTAATATGCATGGTGAGGAAAGGCCTTTTGTAATGACGGGACAGTATGAAAAAGTATTCCCCATGGATATTTATCCGATGCATCTTCTAAAATCAATTTTGGTGGAAGACCTGGAACTGATGGAGAAACTTGGTATTTATGAAGTGGTGGAAGAAGATTTTGCATTATGTGAATTTGTTTGTACTTCTAAAATTGATGCACAACATATAATCAGGAAAGGACTTGATATGGTAAGAAAGGAATTCGGCTAAGCAATTCAGCCGTCATATGTACCTTATAGGAAATCTTGTTTGGGTAAAGGATCATAAAGAAAGATTTATTGCTGGATATACAGCTGATAAAATTGACTTTGGATGAAACCATTAAGGAAATTACTGGATAAGGTAAGGCCCAAGTTTGAAAAGGGCGGCAAGCTGGAAAAATTCTATCCGGCATTCAATGCTTTTGAAACTTTCTTATTCGTTCCGGGCGAAACTACGTTACCCGGCGGCGCCCATGTGCGGGATGCTATTGATCTTAAGCGAACAATGATTCTTGTGGTGTTGTCACTAACACCTTGTTTGCTGTTTGGTATGTGGAATACCGGTTACCAGCATCATCTTGCCATTGGTATTAGTGATGCATCATTGTTGGATAATTTTATGTTCGGGTTAGTAAAAGTACTTCCGATCATTATTGTATCCTATGCAGTTGGCCTGACTGTGGAATTTATGTTTGCTATTATCCGTAAGCATAAGATAAATGAAGGTTACCTTGTAACGGGAAGTCTTATTCCATTAGTAATGCCGGTTGATGTCCCATTGTGGATGGTGGCTGTTGCCACAGTATTTGCAGTAATTATAGGTAAAGAGGTATTTGGGGGAACGGGCATGAACATATTAAATCCTGCTTTAACAGCCAGAGCTTTTTTATTTTTCGCTTATCCCACAAAAATGTCTGGAGATGAAGTGTGGATCAATACCAGCTTACAAAAGGGCCAGGCACTTGTAGATGGATATAGCGGCGCAACACCATTGGGAAATGCTGCGGCTGGTTTTGCAGAAAAGATTCCCGATTTTACCGAGTCATTTATAGGTACAATTCCCGGTTCTATCGGCGAGACGTCAACATTGGCTTGTCTTATAGGAGCTGCCATATTATTATACACTGGTATAGGAAGCTGGCGCATCATGTTATCTGTTTTCGTTGGAGGTTTTTTAATGGCACTTGTATTTAATCTTATCGGGGCAAATACATTGATGCAAATTGATCCGTTGCATCAATTGGCATTAGGTGGTTTTGCTTTCGGTGCAGTATTTATGGCAACAGATCCCGTAACTGCAGCACAAACCAATACCGGAAAATTTATATACGGATTCTTAATTGGGTTGCTGGCTATCATGATCAGAATATTCAACCCGGCATACCCTGAAGGAATGATGATGGCAATTTTATTTATGAATGTAATGGCGCCACTGATTGATCATTATGTGGTGGAAGCGAATATTAAAAGAAGAATGAGGAGAGCAAAAAACAAGAAGTGATGAAAAAGAATACCAGTCAATACATATTTATTTTTTCTTCCGTAATGGTAGTGGTTGTGGCAGTATTGTTATCACTGGCCGCAATCGGATTAGGGCCGATCCAAAATAAAAATATACGAATTGAAAAGATGCAAAATATTTTGGGTAGTGTGGCTGTAGAAAGTGATCCTTCAAATGCTGAACAGCTTTTTAATCAATATATAAAAGAGCAAGTGGTGCTGAATACAAAAGGTGAAACAGTGCCAGGTGATGTGGCTGCTTTTGATATTGATCTGAAAAAAGAACTGGATAAGGCAAGAACAGGAAAAGGCGATAAGCAGTTGTTTCCATTATTCGTTTGCGAGAAAGAAGGTAAAAAATTTTACATCATTCCGGTTCGGGGCAAAGGACTATGGGGCCCTATTTGGGGATATATTTCATTGGAAGAAGATATGAATACTGTTTACGGAGTAAGTTTCGGACATAAAAGCGAAACGCCGGGATTAGGTGCTGAAATTGAAACTGATAATTTTCAAAAACAATTTTCAGGAAAGAAAATACTGGATAAAAACGGAAAGTTTATATCTGTAAAAGTCATCAAGGGAAGTGGTAATGCCAATAATCCGCATGGTGTAGATGCTATTTCCGGTGCTACGGTTACCAGTATTGGTGTATCGGAAATGATACAAAAGACAGTAGAGAGTTATATTCCCTATTTTGAAAAAATAAAAATGAAATGAAATTTTCTATTGAATAAATAAAATTATTGGATATGAGTACAGAAACGATCAAAGCACCGCCAAAAACAAAAGCTCCAAGAGAGCCTTTGTTATCAGCGAAAAACAGGAAGCTTGTAAAAGACCCATTGAATGATAATAACCCAATTACCGTTCAGGTATTGGGCATTTGTTCGGCGCTGGCTGTAACAGTAAAAGTGAAACCTTCTATTGTAATGGCATTGGCTGTAGTTGCTGTTTGTGCATTTTCAAATCTTGTTATTTCGTTGATCCGAAATTCTATTCCTTCAAGGATAAGGATCATTGTACAGCTTACAGTTGTTGCAACACTGGTAATTTTAGTTGACCAGGTTTTAAAAGCCTATGTATACGATGTAAGCAAGCAGCTTTCTGTTTTTGTTGGCCTTATCATTACTAATTGCATAATTATGGGCAGGCTTGAGGCATTTGCGATGGGTAACAAGCCCTGGCCGTCTTTTTTAGATGGAATAGGTAATGGATTGGGATACGGGATCATTTTAATACTGGTGTCTGCTGTTCGGGAATTATTTGGAAATGGAACGCTAATGGATTACCAGATCATACCTGTCGCAGCATATAAGGCGGGTTATTTTAATAATGGCCTGGCAATTTTACCACCAATGGCATTGATTGTTGTTGGTATCATCATCTGGATCCAGCGAAGTAAGAACAGGAAACTAATTGAAACTAATTAAATCTTTTTGTTATGGAATATTTCAATACGTTCATAAAAGCTGTTTTTATTGAGAATATGATCTTTGCTTATTTCCTAGGCATGTGTTCATATCTTGCTATTTCCAAAACAGTAAAGAATGCAGTGGGATTGGGTATTGCTGTAATTTTTGTGCTGGGTGTTTCTGTCCCCGTTTGTTATTTACTGGAGAATTATGTTTTGAAGGCCGGTGCTTTATCGTGGCTGTCATCAGATCTGGCAGGTGTTGACCTTGGGTTCCTGAGTTTCATCGTTTACATTGCTACGATAGCGGCAATTGTACAATTGGTTGAAATGATAGTTGAGAAGTTTGCTCCGGCTTTGTATGCTGCATTAGGAATTTTTCTTCCATTAATAGCGGTGAATTGCTCTATACTTGGAGGTGCATTATTTATGCAGGAAAGGGAGTATGCAACATTGGGAGAAGCTTCTGTATTTGCATTAGGTTCGGGAGTTGGCTGGTTTTTAGCAATAGTTGCTTTATCAGCAATACGGGAGAAGTTACGTTACTCAAATGTGCCTGCTCCATTAAGAGGATTAGGCATTACATTTATCATAACCGGACTAATGGGAATAGCATTTATGAGTTTTATGGGAATTAAATTTTAATAACTCTAAAACGAGGGCATGGTATTTTTATCAATTGATACGATGACTTTAGTTGCCAGTGTAGTTGTTTTTTTTACATTCAATTTCCTGCTGGTTGCACTTATTCTATACGCAAAAGCAAAATTGACTCCGTCAGGGTTGGTAAAAATTACTTTGAATGGAAAAGAAACTATTGAGGTAGAGGCAGGCTCAAGTATCCTCACTACCTTATCAAACAAAAATATATTTCTACCTTCTGCTTGTGGCGGTGGTGGTACC
>CAYVSH010000018.1:0-32041 GCA_964453625.1 uncultured Chitinophaga sp. | reverse complement strand
ATAAACCCGGTTACTTTTTTTATTCCATGAATAGTTAGTTCGGTTTTCCAGCGGCATCCTGTCCTGGTATTGAAAACCAGTTGTTATCATTATCCCTTCTCCTAAACTTTTTTTATAACTGCCCCGCAGATAAATAGCTTCATAACTTTTGATCCTGTTCTCAACACTTAATAAACTGCTTATAGTATTACCTCTTTCGCCAATAGGGCTGCTATTATTAAACTGGAATACCCGTTTACCACCGGACAGGTAAATAGAAGAACTGTACTTTTTACCATAAACATAATTCAATGTCAGGTTGGGGTTGAAATGCTTATTTAAAAATCCGTAGCGAAAGTTTGGAGTTATCGAAATTCTCTTTCTTCCAAAAGTTGAACTGTCCAGTCTTTTTGTCCATGTAAAACCTGTACTCACCAGCCAGCCTTCTGCAGGATTAAAATTCACCTGATTAATTAAAGGTTCGAAGCTTAGCGAAGTCCTCGTTCTTTCTTTTGAGAAGCTCTGTCCAAGTAATACTAATGATGACAAAGTGACCCTGTTTCTCCTTTTTTCCAGCGAGTCCATATAGCGAGGATCTTTTCGAACCAACTCTAAACTATCCTTCTTCTTATAATCCGTTATTTCATCTTCCAATAATGGTAACGGACGGTTCTGTTCCCAGTAAGCATTGGTTCTTTTATTTGAACTGTCGGTATACTTCAAAATTGTACTGGTAAAAGATTTCTTTGTAAAGACCGGCTCAATGTTAAAATCAGAATAAACATTTACAAAACTTCCATACGCATCAAAACCTAAAAATTTGATGGCAGGATAAATCACCTGGCTTCGTATCAGCCAAACATCTTTATTGACAGGCATGTATAATTGTTCTATCCTCAATGTATCCATCAGTTCCATTTGCGATTGCTTGGTCAGCAAAAGATTTACTGAATGGATCCGCCAGTCATCCTCAACAATATTGATGTAACCACTGAATAGTGGCTCATACTTTCTCCTTGGAATCACCTTTATCCTGCTAATGGTATATCCATCTTCAAAAAAATTGCCTTCGAATTTATATTTATAATAATTAAGGGCATTATCCGAGATTGGTGAAATAAAACCTCTTGGGTTAAGGTTTTGCCCTATGGAGACATTGTTATCATAAAAAGAAAAAAACTGCGGAGCACTTAAGCCGAAACCATCGCTTTGTCCGCTTACCTTTGAAGAGATCACTTCTACTTTTGCTTTATCAGGTTTTTTGACCGAATACTTCGAGATCGTTTCTGACAGATACAACATCTTTCTCTTGCTTGTATCGCCATCTTCAAAATCCACAACCTGGCCAAGGAATTTATTGGGGAACCCTCTTAATCTTAATTGCCCTTTTGTATAAACCATACATTCAAACTCTTCGGGCTGGTCCTGGTAGAAAGTTTTTTTCTTTATAGTGTACCTGATTATCTGATAAGCCGGATCTTCACCGTTTTTAATAATTACTTCACCCAAGGTCATTTCCTGCAGCTTCAAAATGAAATTGACCTCTTTATCATTATTTGCAATGGTTACTGATACTTCCTCCTTTTTATATCCAACATGCTGGCATACCAATACATGATCACCAGGTTCCAGTTTCAATGAATATTTCCCTTCATTATTGGCATTTGTTCCCTTACCAGTTGCTTTTACAAATACTGAAGCAAATGGCAACGGATTACCGTCTGAATCCGTTACGGTCCCTTTTATTTTCTGGGAAAAAGAAAATTGAGTGGTAAATAGAAGTATAAAAAAGATAGAGACAGTTCTCATAATATAATACGGAAAGATAACATCAAAGAATGCTTGATACTGCTTTTTTATGATGTTTGCGAAAGATTTAACGCCTTGAACTGGATGAACGAAGATAACTTCCGCTTAATGCAGCCATTCCGGACACCAACCCACCAACAAATCCTGTTATCACTATTAACCAGATTGAATTCCCGTTAAGAGGAAGTACGTTGGCTATTTTAGTTGATAATACACCATTATTCTTTATGTCAATCCACAAAGCAAGACCAATCCATAATAAATTTAATCCAACAAAACCGGCTAAGAATGCCTTACCTCCTTTTTGATGTACCAACACAGCAACTAATAAAGATGTAATTGCAAATCCCCACCAGGGAGAAAACGATAAAAGACCGGCAATAAATGCGAGTAATGCTGTAAGTACTGTTGCTACTAAAAATTTCATATCTATCAATTAATAAGTTAAATAGTTAATTAGTTGATTGGATTGTAATAAAAATTCTTTTTCAACATCTTAAACTATCCTTTTGAGAACTTCATTGTCCATTTAATATTCTTATCCATCCTGTCGCCTTCCCGCATAAACCAAAGCTTATTATACTTGCCGGCTACCCAGTTGTCAATATAATCATCATAAAACTTACTGCCGGGATTTCCGCTTTGCCCGCCGGGATAAACACCATAAGCCTCTGTAGGTGTACTAAGTTGCACAATCATCCGCCAACTTGGGCCATGACTATGTGTTACAGCATTAATGATATTTCCATTACCGCCAACTTTCAAGCCTTTTCTTGCAAATGCAGGTAATGCATCTTTTAATAAATGATAAACAGTCGGGTTCTTATACTTTGTCCATTCCAGTTTTCCATCTGCTTCACTACTCGTCAATTTTACAGAAGCCTTTTTAAATGCTGTCGTCACAACATCGAACAATGTTTCTTGCTGTGATGTATTCCGGTTATCTATAAATTTAAAGGCCGTATCCCTTTTTAACCATTCCATGGTAGTCTGTTCATTGGGCCATGGAGTCATTGGTTTGGTTTGCGACATATCATCTTCCCATATTTCTTTCAAAAGGTTATCCAACCAAACCCGGAATACAGTTTGGCCTTTTGAATCAGGCGCAGCCATCAGATCCCAGCTCTTAAAAATATCCAGGTATTTTTTCTCGGTAGCATTCAGGTCTGCTTCTCTAACATATTGCAGCAGGGTACTTTTAAAATCTTCTGCAAGGGTATTAAAATAATTATTCTGCAGCTTCATCATATCATCCGTGGTAATGCCACTCATACTACTCAAATACTTTTCAATAGCTATCCCTCTTGCTGTAATATAACTTCCGGGAATAAAATAAGGATAAGTAGAATCAACGGGACGCTGATTGGCACTTTCCAGAAATCCCCTTTCCGGATTTTTACTGTGTGGATTCTCAGGTTGTGGTATATATCCTTGCCACATGTAGCTACTGTCTTCACCAGGCATTACATATAAACCCTGCCTGTCCCATCTTGCCGGGAATTTTCCCTGTTGCCAGATGGCAATATCACCTGTCTTGGATGCAAAGACAAAATTCTGACCGGGACAATCAAATGTTTTTATTGCAACTGCATAATCATCATAATTTTTTGCCCGATTCAATTTGTAGAATGTCATGCCTTCATTGCTCGGATCATGTGCTGTCCAGCGGACTGCAAGGTTTCTGCTACCTTTTAATGTATCCTGGAAACTCTTATCAAACATTACAGGGCCGAAAACAGTGTAGGCTACAGTATCTAAAACATCCTTACCACCTTTTACTTTGATGGTTTCAATTCTTAACTCTGATCTCTTCCAGGCACTGTCAAACCAATACTCTTCTTTTGACTTATCATCTTTGAATTTAATATCATAGTAGTCCTTCACATCTCTTTGTGCATTGGTAACTCCCCATGCAATGCTGTCATTAAATCCGATAATAACAAACGGACTTCCCGGTAATGAAACGCCATATACATTACTGGAGGGTGTTTGCAATTGTATCTCAAACCAGATGGATGGTAACGATAATTCCAGGTGAGGGTCATTGCATAAAATAGGTACGCCGCTTTGTGTCTTGCTTCCGGCCACTACCCAGTTGTTGCTTCCATTATTAATATCTGGCTTTGAAATCTCTTTTGCATTAACTGTTTCATTATTCCCAAAATAAAGCGAATCAGCAGAAGCAGGTTTTACCGGAACAATCCCTGGTTTATCAAACACTGTTCCATTGGGAACAATGGGTACTAATGAATCCGGAACCTGTGGATACATTTTCTTTAACTCATCGGGAAGAAAAACAGATTTTGCATTTGTATTGGCAAGGTCATTCTCTGTACCTGATGATAACATCTTTGCCATCATCTTTAATAACAATGCAGTTCTGAGGTTTGTCCATTTCTCCGGCTTAAAGTTTAGTAACTTATACTCCAGCGGAAGATTGCTTTCTTTTAAAGAATTTATATATGCATTTACACCATTTGTATATGCATCAAACATTGATTTGCTGAGTGGATCCTTTTCAATCTCTTTCATCGCATTCTCTGCAGCAAACTTCATCCCCAGTCTTCTTTGTTCCTTATCATAATTAATTGCTTTAGCCCCCGCAATTTCACTGGCTCTTCCTTCAGCAGCTTTTGTTTGCAGATCCATCTGGAACAAACGGAATTTTGCATGCAGGTAGCCTTGTATGAAATACAGGTCTTCATCATTCTCAGCAAATACATGCGGTACCAAACGGTCATCAAAATAAACGTCAGCTTTTCCTTTTAATTCAGCAAAAGAAAGTTCTGCATCAAAACTTTGCGAAGCTGATTCTGCATTCTGCCAGAAACCATATTGCGGATGCAAAAATTTCCCCATGGGGGGTATGGAGCCCCATTGTTTGTTTAATGCGAAGATCAATGCCGATGTGACAACAGTTGAAATAATAAAAGGTGCTACTCTCATAGTTGGAATATAATAATGAGGAAAGATATTAAAGATGATTGAAACGAATGTGGAAAATTTTCCCAATGAAAATAGCAATGAATACAAATCTCTTTTGGATTGAGCTTCTTTTTTTATTACATTACGTACAACACAGTTTATGTGACACATTCACCAGAATGTTGATAGGACGGATCAGGAAAACTATTTATTCACAACTAAAATTTCATTTTATGACAAAGAATTCAAAACTGGCCCTGGGTATCCTTGGTGCAGTGGCTGCAGGAGTAGCAATTGGGATGTTGATTGCCCCTGAAAAAGGAAAAGATATGCGTAGGAAACTCAGAAAGACTGCCAGCAAATGGACTGATGAAATGACACATCTGTTTGAAAAAGGAAAAGATAAACTTACTAAATCTGACCTGAAGAGTAAGGCGGACATGATGAAAGAATCCTTAAGCTAAAAAATAATCTGAAGGGGATTTAAATAGTATTGCTGAATAAACTTGACTTTTTCAGCTTAGAGAGGTTTTATGTGATCAATAAGCTTTGCTGCGCAGTGTTGAACACAATCTGATACTATTTGAATCCCATTCTTATTTTAAAAACCAAAATAGTGTATGGCTGAAGAATCGCTTAAATCAAAACTGGATGAATTTGTAAAGAATAGCTCAGAGCTGGGTGAAACTGCCTTAAAGTTGGCACGCCTAAATACAATCCAAAAAACCGCTAATATTTCCTCTAATATTATTTTCACAGTTTCAGTTTCAGTCTTACTTCTCTTTGCAGTTCTTTTTGGTAGTATTGCCACTGCCTGGTGGATCGGTAATCTTTTATATTCCCGTGTAGCAGGATTTTTAGTGATAGGTGGGGTTTATTTGCTACTTTTTCTCATCTTCCTGCTGTTAAAAAATAAAATCATTCTTCCCTGGTTCAGAAATAAGATAGTAAGTAAGATCTATGAATAAAAAGATTGGAAAATACGATGAGTTACTGATTGAAAAACAAAAACTGGAGATGCTTTTCCAGGCTCAAAAAGAGTTAGTAAAATATGATATCAATGACATCAGGTCATCATTTGATCCTGCTTTTAGCGCATTGGAGTTCTTGAAAAAACTAACTGTCCGGAATAGCGATAACCCTGTTATTCAATCTGGTATTAACATGCTTATTGATTTCCTGAGTAATAAGCTGAAAAGTGAACATGCAGGATTTATCCGGACCACAGTTCTTCCTCATATCATTAAAAATTATGCATCGCATTTTCTTGCAGGGTATACAGATAAATTGATTGAACAACTTGTTTCACTTTTCAATAATGAAGAGGAAACTCCCGCCAAAAACTAAGATTTGACCAACACAACTTACAGCAAGTTGACATCCTTTTTTCCGGTTCTTTCATTATCTTCATTATTATTATTCAGTAATAAAAAATATTTTATGGCAGTATTAATAGTCGTCGGCATCCTCGTACTTATTGTAATTTGGGTGATAAGCCTGTATAATAGTCTTGTTCGCCTGAGGAACAGGCGGGAAAATGCTTTTGCTGATATTGATGTGCAACTAAGGCAAAGACATGACCTTGTTCCCCAACTAGTGGAAACAGTAAAAGGTTATGCATCGCATGAAAAAGAATTGCTGCTGAAAGTAACAGAAGCCAGAACTGCCGCAATGGCTGCAACGACAATTGACGGGAAGATAGCCGCCGAACAGCAACTGACTACAGCATTACAAGGTCTGAAAGTGCAGGTAGAAGCTTATCCTGACCTGAAAGCCAATCAAAACTTTTTACAACTACAGGAAGAACTTAGCGACATAGAAAATAAACTGGCTGCAAGTCGCCGTTTCTTCAATGGTGCTACTACCGAATACAACAATGCGGTTGAGTCATTCCCCGGAAATCTTATTGCCAGGAACTTTGGCTTCAAAAGAGAAGTCATGTTTGATCTTGGAGATGATGGCAGGAAACAAATGGAAGAACCGCCGAAAATACAGTTTTAGATTGTCGATTTCAGATTTCAGAATGGCTCTATATAAGTTTCTCTTAATACCCATGCATGGAGTACATTGGTTTAGATAAGCAGATCAGGAAAAATAATTTCAACTCGTTATTACTGCTGATAGCATTCCCCACGTTGCTGCTGGCAATGGCATATATTATAACATGGCTAATTGTAAAAAACAATAAAGACGAATACAGTAATTATAGTACACCCGGCGATCCCAATACTATTTTTCTACAATTCATGCCTTATATATTAGCAGGTGTAGGTATCTGGTTTTTTATTGCATGGAGTGGTCATGCAGCTTTTATACGGATGGCCACAAAAAGCCATTCACTTGAACGAAAAGAAAATAAGAGGATCTATAATCTATTAGAGAACCTTTGCATTTCACAAGGCATGAGAATGCCAAAACTTTACATCATTGAGGATGATTCGCTGAATGCATTTGCAAGTGGTATTTCCGAAAGAAGTTATTCCATTTCATTATCCAGAGGCCTGATCAACAAATTGAATGATGAGGAACTGGAAGGTGTAATTGCACATGAACTGACACATATAAAAAACCGGGATGTTCGGTTACTGATCATCTCCATCATCTTTGTAGGCATATTTGCTTTCCTGGCAGAAATGGCGTTCCGAAGCCTTCGCTTTGCAGGCTCAGGAAAAAAAAGCCGTGATAGTAAAGGTTCAGGTGCCATCATACTTATAGTTATTGTAGTGACAGCAGTAGCTTATTTTCTTTCCATCTTACTCCGGTTTGGCATCAGCCGGAAAAGAGAATACCTCGCCGATGCCGGTGCTGCCGAAATAACGAAGAAGCCTTATGCACTGGCCAATGCACTTAGAAAAATTTCTGAAGATCCATTTATCGAAGCAGTGGAAAGCCGTGATGTAGCACAACTTTTTATTGGCAATCCCAAGCCATCGTCCCATAAAGCATCCTGGGATAATATGTTTGCTACGCATCCGCCCATAGAAAAGAGAATTGCTTTATTAGAACAATTTGTTTAGCCTTTCTTCCCATCTAACATAGGAACGAAGGAAAAATAATCAAACACTTCTTCTTTCAAACTTCCGTTTTCCAGTTTAGTGATTCGTTTCATTTGTTGCAGATCACCGGCACCAAGTGGGATGACCATCATACCGCCGGGTTTTAATTGCTCTATCAGCTTTTGTGGGATTTCTGGGGCAGCCGCAGTAATGATAACCCTGTCGAATGGTGCATAGGTTGGCAATCCTAAATACCCATCACCATAAAAGAACTTGATGGATTTATATTTTTTAAGGAATTCAAACTCCTTATTGCTGTCAAATAATTTCTTCTGCCGTTCAATCGTAAACACCTGCACTCCCATTTCTGCCAGCACCACCGCCTGGTAAGCACTGCCTGTGCCGATCTCCAGCACTTTCATAAATGGTTTTACTTCCAGCAACTGGCTTTGGTAAGCGACTGTATATGGTTGTGAAATGGTTTGTCCTTCACCAATCGGAAAAGCTTTGTCTTCGTAAGCTTTTTCTCCAAATGCTGACTCTAGAAAAAAATGACGGGGAACAGCCAGCATTGCATCCAGCACTCTTTCATCAGTAATGCCTTTGGCTTGTATGTCCTGCACTAGTTTTTTGCGTAAACCCTGAAAGCGGTAAGTATCCTCTGTTGGTCTCATAAGTTGGTTGCAAGATAAGATATGAATGAGTAATGCTTAATATTCAAAAATGTTTTTATTTTGAGAACATCCTCTGATATCATAAATTTATTTGTAAGCTTTTATTCTTAATCATAATTCTAACTTTGATAGACGTAGTTGAAATAGCAAGGCTTGGAGAGTTTTTTTCCAAATTCAGACCAAAAGATCTAACAGCTCATGAGCACTATTTAGCTTGGAACGAAAATACTCAAGATAAAGCTCTCGACTCATATACTAAGTTTTGTTTTAATGATGCATTTCTTTATATATCAAAATATGCAGAGAACGAAAATCAATTTTATGAATTAAAACTTGAGTTAGACACAAAACGTTGGCAGTATGAATTAGAAACTAATTCTCAAGAAGCTAATTTTTCATTAAAACAGATTCATATTGATCAAATCATGTTGATAGTTCAAAAGGTGGGATTTGATATAAAACTAATGATTGTTGCTGATCAATGTTGCCGTTCATGTGCTAGACATCACGGAAAGCATGTTACTTTAATTAGTGTTTTAAATTGGAAACATCTACCTTATTCGAGTTGCAAAAGAGATGACTATTGCAACTGTTTATATAAGGTTATACTGAATAAATAGAACTGGGAGAGCTTAATATGCGACAAATTCTATGGGTTTTTACAACTTCATATCCCCAATAATCGCCTTTATCTTTTCATCCAGTTCGCCATTCACTTTATCAAACTCAGCAGCACTGTTCAGTTTTGTATTCACACTAAAGTAAAATTTGATCTTTGGCTCTGTACCACTCGGCCTTGCAGAAATGCTGCTGCCATCAGCCAAAATAAATTGCAGCACATTTGATTTGGGTAATTCAATAGGCCACTCGGCTCCTGTTTGCGGGTTCTTTCCTTTTTGTAATTCATAATCCAGCAACTGCACTACGTCTGTGCCATTGATGGATTTCGGCGGATTGTTGCGATAGCTTTCCATCATCGCCGCTATTTGTTGTTGCCCGTCCATTCCTTTTTTGGTAATGGAGATCAGATGCTCTTTGTACAAGCCATACTGCACATAGAGGTCGATCATTTTTTCGTACAGGCTTCTTCCTTTCTCTTTTTCATACGCTGCCATCTCGCAGAGTAATGCTACGGCACTTATGCCGTCTTTATCCCGAATCTGGTCGCCGATCATAAGGCCAAAGCTTTCTTCGCCACCAATGATGTAATTCTCTTTTCCTTCTTTCTGCCTTATCATTTCAGCTATCCATTTAAAACCTGTCAGCACTCTATAACAATTCACTCCGTTTCCTTTTGCTATTGCATCTATCATCGGTGTCGTCACAATGGTTGTTATCACCATATCATTCGGCTGTGCTATTCCTTTTGCTTTTCTTGCTTCCATCAGATAGTTAAAAGCAAGTACAGCGGTCTGGTTGCCATTCATCAGTACCCATTTTCCGTTAGTATCCTTTACTCCTATGGCAATACGGTCTGCATCGGGGTCGGTTCCACTTAATATATCAGCATCCAGTTGTTCGGCTAACTTCAATCCATAACTCATCGCTTCACTTTCTTCCGGGTTAGGGTAAACAACAGTCGGGAAATTTCCATCAGGCTCACTCTGTTCTTTTACGATGTGTACATTATTAAATCCAAATGCTTTTAATACCTGTGGCATTAAGGTGATACCGGTTCCGTGTATAGGAGTATAAACAATTTTCATATCGCTGTGCTTCGCTATCACTTCCGGGTACACACTCAGTCCTTTCACCATATTAATGTAGGCATCGTCCATATCTTCCCCTAGCATCGAAATGTTTACTTCTCCACCGCTCCATTTCACATCATCAACAGATAAAATCTTATCTACTTCCTTGATCACATTCTTATCATGCGGCGACACCAACTGTGAGCCATCATTCCAGTATGCTTTGTAGCCGTTATACTCTTTCGGGTTATGCGAGGCAGTGCACACTACACCGCCCTGGCATTTTAAATGGCGGATAGCAAAGGACAATTCCGGCGTTGGACGCAATGCTTCAAACAAATACACTTTTATATCATTGGCTGCAAACACATTCGCCGTTGTTTCTGCAAAGAAGCGGCTATTGTTGCGGCTGTCATGTGCAATCGCCACACTTACACCATCAGGAAAACATTGTTTCAGGTAATTAGCATAGCCTTGCGTAGCCATACCCACGGTGTATTTATTCATGCGGTTCGTACCCACACCCATCAGTCCACGAAGACCGCCGGTACCAAACTCCAGGTTTTTATAAAATGAATCGGCCAGTTCATCCGGATTATTTTGCTGCATTTCAGCAATGGCCTTCTTGGTATCAGTATCAAAATTTCCTTCCAGCCATGAATTTACTTTCTTCGCTATTTCTTCCTTCATATTGCAATATTTATTGCCTCTAAGATATTGAATTTCATCTTTCCAATCCGGTTCATTTCACTAATCGTAAATTTGTTTTTTATGAGGTCACCGGCATCACTACTATCGTCTTTTGTTGCGTCGCACTCTTCATCGTTCCGTTCGCTACCCGGCATTTTGATAGTTATCTTATTATTTTCCAGTAATATCAATGCGCAGATTGATATTGCTGATAGTAGTATAACAACAACAGTGGAAAGTGTTGACAATCCTGAAAATTTAAAAAAATATTTACGTACATATCATTCATTTCAAACTGATTCCAATTCCTATTTATTAACACCAGAACAAAAGAAAAAAAGAATCTGGCTAGTTGCCGGAGCTAATGTTGTTGGATATAGTGCCACCATGATCGCTTTGTCATCTGCATGGTATAGTCAGTATGACAAAACAGGCTTTCACACTTTCAATGATTTTCCTGAATGGAAGCAGATGGATAAAGTTGGACACCTCTATGCTGCCTATATAGAAAGCCGTGCCAGTATGGAAATGTGGCGTTGGACCGGCATTGACCGAAAAAAAAGAATATGGATCGGCGGCATGAGTGGTGCAGCCTATCAATCTGTAATTGAAATATTAGATGGCTTTAGTGCCGGCTGGGGATGGAGTTGGGGAGATTTTGGTGCAAATATTCTTGGCAGCGGTGCATTGGTAGCACAAGAACTTGCCTGGGATGAACAGCGTATCAAACTTAAATTTTCTTTTCACAAAAGATCTTACACAGATCCTTCATTGAATCAACGAAGTGATGTATTGTTTGGCAAAAGCACACCTGAAAGAATGCTGAAAGACTATAACGGTCAAACCTATTGGGCCAGTACGAACCTGAAGCCATTCTTTAAAAACTCTAATCTGCCACCATGGTTATCTGTTGCTGTTGGCTACGGCGCTGAAGGATTATTTGGCGGCACTGAGAATATCGGCAAAGATGATACCGGGAATATCACTTTCAGCAGGCCAGATATTAAACGCTACCGGCAATGGTATTTGGCACCAGACATTGACCTGAGTAAAATTAAAACCAACAGTAAAGCTCTCAATTTCCTTTTTACTGTTTTAAGTGCTTTCAAATTCCCTGCACCGGCCTTGGAGTTTTCTAATGGAAAATTCAGGTTGCATGCCATTTATTTTTAAGCCACTTGTCAACATGAAGTTTGCATTATATTTGTTGTGGTTAAAATAAAATCATGAAAATTTCATTCAATAAGATACTTTTTGCCGGATTACTTGTTTTTTTAGTGGCTTGCAAAAAGGACAACAACAACACCCCAGCCGATAAACCTGCCATAATAGATATTACAAAACCATCTACCGGGGTCAGCTATACTAATGGCACTGCATTACCTATAGAAGGTTTGATGATAGATGATAATGGATTATCACAGGCCCGGCTAGAGATACGAAATAAAGCCACCGGTACTTTACTTAATCAACAGTCATCAGCAACCGGCAATTTCAACTATTATAATTTTCAATGGACATGGACTGTAACAGGGATGACTGCAACTATTCAAGCTATTGTTAAGGTGATTTCAAAGGACCGTTATGGCTATGAGGCTTCAAAAGAGCTGGAAATTACATTGACTAATTGATGACATCCTTTACCTGCAACGAAATTGATTTGCTTCTTATTAATACCGTAAATTAGCGGTTGTAATACATGCTTATGCAAATTGTACAGCAGATACTTTTCATATTATTATCCATTGCCGCCATCTGGCTTTTTTCCAAGAAAGTAAAAGAGATTTCTAGAAATATTAAACTGGGAAGGGATGAAGATTTAAGTGATAATTCTGGTCAGCGTTGGAAGAATGTATTACTGCTGGCATTTGGACAAAAGAAGATGTTCCGCAATCCGTTGGTAGCAATAATGCACTTTATTGTTTATGCAGGATTTGTTATCATCAATATTGAAGTACTTGAAATAGTACTGGATGGCGTTTTAGGCACACACCGTTTATTTGCACAACCATTAGGCAAATTTTATTCTTTCCTGATAAATGCATTTGAAATATTGGCACTACTGGTGCTTGTTGCCTGTGTGATTTTTCTGATCAGAAGAAATACTATTAAGATAAAACGCTTTATCAGCAAAGACCTGGATGGCTGGCCCCGCAGTGATGCAAATTATATTTTGATAACAGAGATCGTTCTGATGTCACTGTTCCTTTTTCTGAATGCAAGTGACACTTTATTACAGGCAAGAGGTGCTGAACATTATGCAGCACACCCAACCGGTAACTTTATAATATCACAATACCTGCACCCGGTTATCAGCGGAATGAGTACCGATTCGCTTATCATACTTGAAAGAAGTTGCTGGTGGCTGCATATTGCAGGTATTTATGCATTCCTGAACTATCTGCCCTATTCCAAGCACCTGCATATTATTCTTGCTTTCCCAAATGCATACTATGGCCGTTTGAAACCCATGGGTGAAATGAACAATATGGAATCAGTACAGAAAGAAGTATTGTATGCCATGCAGCCGGAGTTGGTACCAACGGGTGAACAACCGGCTGCACAAAAATTTGGTGCAAAAGATATTCATGACCTCAGTTGGAAGAATCTATTGGATGCATATAGTTGTACAGAATGTGGCCGTTGTTCGGCTGCATGCCCGGCAACACAAACAGGCAAATTACTTTCCCCACGAAAAATAATGATGGATACCCGTGACCGTGTTGCAGACGTTGGAAAGAATATCAATAAAAACGGCGAATTCAAAGATGATGGAAGGAGTTTGCTGCATGACCACATTTCGGTAGAAGAACTAAGTGCCTGTACCACCTGTAATGCTTGTGTGCAGGAATGCCCGGTAAGTATCAGTCCGCTGGATATCATCTTACAACTGCGCCGTTATTTAGTTATGGAAGAAAGCAATACAAGCCCCGAATGGGCAGCCATGTTCAGTAATGTGGAAAATAATTTTGCGCCGTGGAAATTCAGCCCTGATGAAAGGGATAAGTGGGTGGAAGAAATGAAATAATTATTCCCTGCATTTTAGCAGCTATGTATTTATTTTTTTATACCTGATATTCTATAAACCTTTATGAAAAAAATAGTACTTGCATTGTTTTTATTAATTTCTCTTCACTCATTTTCTCAAAAGCCAAAAGAACTGGGTGCTGAATATTTAAAAACTTTTGGGAAAGGTTTTATTGGCAACCTTGCCGGTGCCCGTTTTGAATCATATAGCAATAAAAGCAGTTGGAATATTGCCATCACATATAATTTTTCTGCCCGCAAAACTTATTCGCAATATAAAGGTTTCGGTTTAATAGCAGGTTATCGCTATGCTTTATCAACCTCCACTAATGGCAGCAGTATATTTGGCGGCGCCAGACTTATTTTCGGATTTGAAAATTTTGAAGGAAAAACTTCAGCAAACAGCCTTGCTATAACTCCGATGGCTGAAGCCGGTTATCATTTGGTGATCGGCAAACGTATCTTCACAACTCCTGCCCTTGGATATGGTTACACACTTAAAATTTCAAAAGACTATAATTCACTACAGGAAGATGAAGGCGGAAGAGTGATCGCCGGTTTATCTGCCGGTTACAGGTTCTGATCTGCAAAATTTTTATTCTTAGATTTATAAGAAGAAAGTATGTAAAAATTTGAAAACACTTTTTAGAATAATTATTTGTCTTTTTATCTGTGTAAACGGTACCAGCCAGGAAAAAAGTTATTCTTTCTATCAACTATACCAGCTTGACTCTATTGGTAATAGTCCCAGCATTAGTAAACATTTCGGAAAACTTTATTTTGATTTCCTGACTTTGGTGGAACAACAACTTGAAAAAGCTGATTCAACTACTAAACGCCTTGTGCGTCATTTTGAAATGGTGTTTGCACAATTTTATATTGATGCATGCTATGCTTATCTGAATAAAGAAGAAATAAAACTACCGGCATGGCGTAGTTATTTTTCTGACAGCAGCCTCTTCTTTTACCAATATTACCTGCTTGGCGCTAATGCACACCTGAATGGTGGCCTTGCGGAAGCCATTACAGAAAGTTATACACCCGACGAATGGAATTATTTGCGAAAGAAATATGTGCTTTTCAATAAATGCCTGAATATAACTTTTAAAAGAGTATTAGCTGAAACTAAAGAGAATAACACAAAAGCAAAATGGCTATCAGTTATCCTGTTTGGCTTTGACAAACCGCTGGGGCAGTATTATCTCTATAAATGGAGGAAAAGACAGATGCGGCTTACAGAATACAAATTTTCAAAAGACCCGGCTTACGATAAGCTATTGAAGAAAATAAATCATAAAAAAGAAAAGATTGACAGGCTGATCTTTGAGAAATTATGATTGCTCATTTATTTCGTTACTCCTGAAATTTGTCAACAAGATTTTTTTCAAATTCAGGAATGTCTTTTTCAGGGTGTTCAATATTATGTGCAGGATCTTTTTTCTTAACTATTCTCCACAATTGTATCAAAGCTGTTAATGCAAAGATGCTGCCAATAACCCAATTCAGTACATCCTGGTTATTGCTGATCCTGCTGGCAATTAGTAACCCGCCGAATATAAAAACACAATTACCAATAAATGTGCCGATACCTATGCCAAGGATATAAGTGTTATAGTGATCTTTTCTTGGCAGCAAAACCTTTTTGGTGAATAAAACAGTACTCCAGCCAAACCAAAAGGGTATTTGTACCGGGTTCAATGCACTCATCACCAATCCTAATAAGAATTTTGGCATGGGGCTGTCCAACACTGCATTCTTTGATACAGAAGGATGCATAGCTGCATAAAAACTGGCAATAGCCAAAGCTGTAACGATAAGCAATGTAATCCATTCCAGAGCCTTCAGAATTTTCTCCTGCTTTCGTATCCAATCCATCGCTACCAATGATATACGGACATAAACTATTTCCGCCAATAATGAACCAACTGAAAAAAGAATTGCGGCCACTACCCCATCAGTAACAGATATCTGCATAGCGGCTATGTTCAGAGTACCTAATGGCAATGAACCAAGGAAACTAACAAGCATTCCTATAAAAAAAATTTTTAGCAAAGGCCGCATGAGACGAAAATAAGAAGTAAAAATCAGGTAACCATTACCAGCTGCTCCAGTTTCTTTGCATCAGGTAAGGTTATCTTTTTCCGGTTGATACTTATCAATCCCTCATCTTCCAGTTGATTGATTAGTGTAGTAACGGTTTGCCTGGCACTGCCTATTAGTTTGGCTATATCTTCATGTGTAAGAAAATTATTGATGCTATATGTACCATTTTCTCCATTATAACCGTCTGCAATTGCAAGGTTATAAAAAAAGGCAAGCAATCTTGAACGTACATCTTTATTCAGCATATTTAAGAGGCGAAATTCTGCTCTTCGGAGTTTTTGTCCAACCTGTTTACTATATTTTATAGCCAGATCTGGTTTCTTCTTTAGCAATTTTTCAAAGTCTTCTATTGAAAAAGCACAAAGGCTTACATTACCTTTATATGCTTTGGCAAATTCTCCGTTCAAGTTGTTTCTCTCCAATGAGAATTGTCCGAATATCTCCCCTTCTTTGATGATCTCTTTAATAATTTCATTCCCTTCATCATCTATATAACCGATCTTGATATAACCACCTTTTACAAAATATAATTTGTTGAGATGGTGAGAATCAAAGTAGATATAATCACCTTTTTTTGCTTCAATAAAATGGTGCACAAGATTTAATTCGTCATATTCCTCATCACTCAGGTTACACCAAAGGTCATAGTTACGGAGCAACATGAACTTTTCTTCGTCTGGCATAGTCAGATTTTGAAAATTAAAGTTAATGAAAGGAAAAAGAATGATGTAATCCGTTAGTCATACTTTTCCAGCATCTTAAAATGCTTTGAGGCATCCCGCAGGTATTTCCATCCTCTTTTAAATGACCAGTAAGGAGTCCCGTTCATATGGTTGTATCGGCTGATCTTATACAATACTTTCCAGTGATGCAAGATGACACCATATGCATTCCAGATGCTCATGTTGCAATCATAAATATGATTAGGCTCTGCACCACATCCATTAAACTCAAGTATAAGAAAATTCTTCCCTAGTTTCAGGTCTTCGATAGAAGTGGTTTTAATATCATATCGGCCATAGTAAAACTTATCAGTATAATGGCTCAATTCATCAAAAACCTTATGCAGGTTCTCATCAATCTCCTTGTGAAGATTGGTAAAATGAGCTCCCCGGTTATGATTTCCAGCATAAGACAAATAAAATGTTTCATCCGCAGGTAATATTCTCTCAAAACGGTGCCCATGCCTGTGTTCCATTTCTTCCATTCGAAATTTTGCACGGGGATGCTGCTGTACCAGTTCTTTTAATGTGGATCTTCCATCCCCCTTAACCTGCAACAACTCTTTATCAATAAATCCACTCACCACTCCTTTTTCCTCCCAGGGAAACCTATAGTAAAAAACACTCACTTCCACCGGCAATGCTACTAGGTCCTGTACAATATATTCAACCGGTATCCTTTCATGGTATTTTTCCAACTGCTCTTCATTATCAATCTTACGAAACAATATTCCTTTCATGCCTACATCGGGTTTTACAATAAACGGTAGTGTAAAACCAGCCTCTGATATCTTCTTTTTTACCTCATCAAAAGACCAGTCGTGCATGATATAAATAGTGCGGGGTACCAGGTGTGGAGGCAACTGGTCATACATTTCCTTTTTTCCTTCTCCTTCAAACCCGCCAAAAGTGATGGTGGGATTTGATGAACTGAAATACCAGAACGACCAGCTACGTAAACAATACCAAAGCCAAACAGGGGCTATCGGAAAATACAGAACATAAAAATTCCAAAGTTCCCAATTAGTCAGTTTTTGAAAGATTTTTTTAATAATCATATTCGATTGAACAAAAATAAGTCTACTTGCTATAAAAGTGGATATTTGTTTCTGATAATTGAATACACATTCCGGATAAAATTATTAGCCGGCATTCAATTGACAAGTAATGTGATTTAAGTAATATTGTTGCTGAATAAACAATTGATAAATGAAAATACCAAGTGTAGCTGAGTTATTTGCAGAAGGAAAAACTCCTGAAGTATTATTCTGGGTGGGCTGTGCCGGTAGTTTTGACCAACGGGCACAAAAGATCACCAAAGCATTTGCAACCATTCTTGACAAAGTAGGTGTTAATTATGCTATCCTGGGAAAAGAGGAAATGTGTACCGGCGATCCTGTCCGCCGGGCCGGAAACGAATTCATGTTCCAGATGATGGCATACCAGAATATCCAGGTACTGAATAATTATGGTATCAAGAAAATTGTAACAGCCTGCCCTCATTGTTTCAATACGATCAAAAACGAATATCCTGAATTGGGTGGCAACTATGAGGTCATTCATCATACCACTTTCTTACAGACGCTTATTAATGAAGGGAAAATAAAATTAAAAGAAGGCGGCACTTTTAAAGGAAAGAAAATTACTTACCATGATAGCTGCTATCTTGGCAGGGCCAATAATATTTATGAAGCACCGAGAAAAGTGCTGGAAGTACTGGATGCAGAACTGGTGGAAATGAAACGATGCAAAAGCAACGGACTTTGCTGTGGAGCCGGTGGTGCTCAAATGTTCAAAGAAGAAGAAAAGGGAATTACACGGATCAATATTGAACGAAGCCATGAAGCCATTGGAACCGGTGCCAATATTATTGCAGCGGCCTGCCCGTTTTGTAATACGATGATGACAGATGGTGTAAAACTGGAAGAAAAAGAAGACAGTGTACAGGTATTGGATATTGCAGAATTAATTGCAGCCAGTATGGATTAACTTTGCCGGATGAATCTCGAATACAAACATCTTCTCAACCCTGATTTTCATTCTGACTCAAGAGTGTGGATCTATCAATCAAGCCGTTTATTTACAATAAGCGAAGCATTTGAAATTGAGGAAAGACTTAGAGGATTTACCCTACAATGGAAAAGTCATGGCACACCTGTAAAAGGTGAAGCTCACTTATTCTTTGGACAGTTCATCGTTTTAGTGGCAGATGAAACAGCTACCGGTGTTAGTGGGTGCAGTACAGATAGCTCTGTAAGATTAATAAAAGAGATTGAGGAGCAATTTTCAGTGAATTTGTTTGACAGAACCACCCTTGCTTTTGTAATAAAAGAAAAAGTACAGCTATTACCACTTTCACAATTGAATTACGCAGCCGAAAACGGATTTATCAATCCAGAAACATTATTTTTCAACAATCTTGCTCAAACAAAAGAGGAGTTGGAAAACAGATGGATAATTCCTGTGAATGATAGCTGGCTAATTAAAAAAATTTCTTTTCCTGCGCAAACCACTTAACCTGCTTTCTTAGGTAAGCCTAATGGTTTTTTCTTTGGTGTCTTGGTAAGATTATATGCTAAACTCAACCTGAAATTTCGGGTCTGTGTTATGTTATAGCTTTCCAGGTTAAAATTCGCTCCATAAGTAAATATCCGCCGTTGTTGATTTACAAAAGGATCAATTATATTGAAGGTTGTAGTAAGTTTCTTATTAAACCACTTTCGTTGAAAACCAAGGTTCATACTGGTATTCCATCTTGCAAAACCCTGTGGATTTCCAAATCGGTTGATGTTGAAGCCACCCGTTATGTTCCAGACGTCTTTGGGAGTAAAACTGGAATTAACATTGGAAGTAAATGAACCACCATTTCTGAATTTTCTTACTGTTATATCAAAATCACTATACTTACTGTAAGTATAGCTGGCACTTGCATTAATTTTTATTTTCTTTGAAACGGTTACACCATTCCAGGTACTGATCTCATATTCTTTGCGTCCACTGATATTCTCCCAGGTGATCTGTGTTTTACCCTCTGGCAATAAAGTTCTTACCTGGCTGAACACATCCTGTACTCTGTGATAACCAATACCAAGATTGACGAAATATTTTGTTTTAGTACGACCGGCAACAAAATCGAAAATATGTGAAGTTGAAGCTTCTAACTTCTCATTACCAAACCTGATATTATATGGGTCAGAAAAATCTATAGTTGGATTTAACTGTGTTATACCCGGTCTGTTTATGCTCTTACGATATGAAAATGTCAATGATAACTTTTCTTTCCAAGTTTTATTGATATTGGCAAATGGCAGCCAGGTAAAATAATTGTTTCTCACATCCCTGCTCTCTTTTAATAGTTCAAACCAAATATCAGTTCTTTCCACAGAAGTTCCGGCTGTAAAACTTGCATCAGTTCCGAAAATTTGTTTTATCGAACCCCTCCAATTTGTGACTGTCTGATGAAACCAGAAATCATTGCTCAATGCGTCCAGCTTTTCCATTGTTCCTTCCGGTTTCTTCTTATAGCTGGCATTTACCACTACATGATTGTTGGATCGATTATAAACTGAGCCTATAGAAATAAATGTTTTCTTATTATCCAGCATCTTATCATAACTAACCCTGAGATTATAACCATTGATCTTTGTTCTACTTATCTGCTGTTGGGTGGAGTCTATTCCATTGGGCGTATGATCGGGATTGAAGAACTCCTGGTAGAATAACCTGTCATTGTTATTGGAAGAAAAACTATACGAGGCATTTACCTTCAATGTCTCGCCTGGCTTTCCTTTCCATGTGTAACTTCCATTCAGGTTCGGGCTGTAATTATCACCTTCACTCGTTACCATTCTCCTGCTAAGTTTCCATAATTCATCAAACCTGTTTATGTTTTGATACTCGGTATTGTTTGTATTATCATAACTGTTCTGGTTATAATTCACCACCAGGTTCAGGCTTGACTTCTTAGTAATATCATAATTGATATTCATACGGAAGTTTGGTCGCAAATTTTTATTTGTATAGGCGTTATTTGTATTGAAGAAATTGGAAGAGTCTGCATAGATATTGTTACGGATAGAATAACCATTCCCTTCAAAGCGATTGTACCCCCCACCTGCATTTATATTTATTGAAAAGCCTTGTTTTCGATAAGTAAAACTTCCATTGAGTGAAGCTTCACCCCTTGTTCCGGCAGTAACTGATACACGGCCACTTACTCCGACTTTCCCTTTTTTAGTAACGATATTGATAACACCACCTTGTTCATTGGCAAATTGTGGCGGAGGGTTCGTCATCACTTCTATCTTGTCAATCGAGCTGCCAGGCATTGACTCCAGCAGATCCTGTAACTGTTGCAAGTTTAATTCAACAGGTTTATCATCAATAAGAATTTTGGGCTCCTTTCCCCGTACAGTTATTTTCCCATCTGCATCTTTGGTTACCAGCGGAACATTATTCAACAGCTCACTTGCATTACTGCCTGCTGCCAAGGCAGACTCACCTGCATTAAAAGTGATATTGCCATCTTTTGATTCTACTAATGGTTTCTCAGCATATATGATAACCTCATTCAGCACTTCTGAATTCTTTGGCTTCAGGGTGATGTCAGAAAGTTTGAAATCAAATCTCTCAGTGCGGAAATGAATGCTGTCTATTGTCAGTAACTGCATTCCCACATAATTGATGCGGAGTTTATAATATCCGAAGGCAAGGTTTTGGAAACTAAATTCACCACTTTTATCTGTAACTGTGGTTGACACATTTGAACTATCCTTTATTGAAATAAGATCAACTGTGGCTGACTCAACCGCTTTACCCTTATCATCCAGCACATTCCCGGAAATAATACCGGGGCTGGATTGCTGACCGGCAACCCCAAAATGCAGAGCAAAAAAAGCTATAAAAAGGAGAGTTTTTTTCAAATCACCATTTTAGACGGCAAATATATCGCTTAGCTTGCTAAGACACTGAAATAGAGAATACTAACACTTGTTTTTTGCAAAAACTGAAACTTGCCTTAAATTCTGACATACTGTCGGAGCTAGGTGTGTAATTTGTATATTTGCTGTTCTAATTTTTAGAATATGCTTGACTATGTGTCAGATAAGGTGCAAGACGAGACCAGGCAAGGCGAGGCTTTTGCACCGTTTCTTGAAGACCCGAATTCTTATAAAAAACGGTTCTACATAGAGAGCTATGGCTGTGCCATGAATTTTGCAGATAGCGAAGTTGTCGCTTCCATTCTGAATAATGAAGGATTTGGTGCCACCAGAAATGTAGAAGATGCTGACCTTATTTTCATTAATACATGTTCCATCCGGGAAAAAGCTGAACAAACCATCCGTAAAAGGTTGACTGAGTTCCGAAAGCTGAAACAGCAAAGAAAAGGAATGATGATCGGTGTGTTGGGATGTATGGCAGAACGATTAAAATCAAAATTACTGGAAGAAGAAAAGCTGGTGGATATAGTTGTGGGGCCTGATGCTTATCGTTCTTTACCTGCTTTGGTGGAAGAAGCTGCAACTGGACAAAAAGCAGTGAATGTGTTATTAAGCCGGGAAGAAACCTATGCAGATATATCTCCTGTTCGATTAAACAGTAATGGAGTCAATGCCTTTGTAAGCATTATGCGGGGTTGTAATAATATGTGCTCTTTTTGTGTGGTTCCTTTTACAAGAGGAAGAGAAAGAAGCAGGCCTTACGAAAGTATTCTTTCAGAATGTAAAGATCTTTTTGAAAAGGGATACAGGGAAGTAACATTATTAGGCCAGAATGTTGACAGCTACTATTTTCTCGATGAAGAAAATGATACCCAGGTCACTTTTGCCATGTTACTTGAAAAAGTTGCACAGATATCTCCTGTATTAAGGGTTCGTTTTTCCACCTCTCATCCAAAAGATATTACTGATGAAGTATTGCATACTATTGCGAAGTATGAGAATATCTGCAATTATATACACTTGCCGGTTCAAAGCGGATCATCCAGGATATTGCAACTGATGAACCGCACTTATACAAGAGAATGGTATATGGCAAAAGTGAACCGTATCCGGGAAATTATTCCCGACTGTGGTATCAGCACCGATGTTATTACAGGATTTTGCACTGAAGAAGAGCAGGATCACCAGGAAACACTCAGCCTGATGGAATTTGCACAATATGATTATTCATATATGTATTTCTATTCAGAAAGACCGGGAACACTAGCACAGAAAAGATATAAAGATGATGTGCCGCTTGCTGTAAAGAAAAGAAGATTGCAGGAAGTTGTGGACTTGCAAAACAGGCTTTCTTATGAAAGCAATGTAAGAGACATTGGAAAACAGTTTAAGATACTGATCGAAGGGGAAAGTAAAAAAAGTGATGCGGATTGGATGGGCAGAAGTTCATCGGGTAAGGTTTTTGTCTTCCCGAGAGAAGAATATAAACTTAATAAAGGCGACTATGTTACAGTTGAAGCAACAAGTTGTACACAAGGAACATTGTTGGGTAATATTGTTGCTGTTCATTAAAATATTTTAAGGAGTTGTGATATGGAAATTCAAAGTATAAAAAACAGATTTGGAATAATTGGAAATTCACCCGGACTGAATTACGCATTGCAGGTAGCAGCACAGGTTGCCAATACCGATCTCACTGTATTGATCAATGGTGAAAGTGGTGTTGGTAAAGAAGTTTTTTCACAGATCATTCATGCATTATCACCAAGAAAACATAATCCGTTCATTGCTGTAAACTGCGGTGCCATTCCTGAAGGAACAATTGATTCAGAACTATTCGGTCATGAAAAAGGATCTTTTACCGGAGCAGCGGATTCCCGTAAAGGATATTTTGAAACAGTAAACAGCGGAACGATCTTCCTTGATGAAATTGGTGAAATGCCATTGGGAACACAAGCAAGACTTCTCCGTGTTTTAGAAGCTGGTGAATATATAAGAGTGGGTTCTTCCAAAGTGCAAAAGACAGATGTACGGGTAATTGCAGCATCCAATAAAGACCTGTTGCAATTGGTGCAGGTCGGGAAATTCAGGGAAGATCTTTATTACCGGTTAAGCACAGTACCTATCCGTGTACCTTCATTGCATGACAGGCCGGAAGATATTCATTTGCTCTTCAGAAAATTTGCTTCAGATTTTGCTGATAAATATAAAACCGCACCAGTACAACTGGATGATGAAGCGAAACAACTGTTAATAAACTATCCTTGGCCGGGTAATGTGAGAGAATTAAAGAATATTGCAGAGCAGATATCAGTTCTTTCTCAAAATAAACAGATTACGGCCAAAGACCTGAACCGGTTTTTGCAACCTTATTCAAACAACAGGATGCCTGTACTTGCTTCTGCAACTAATGGCCACTCACATGAGTTTGCCAATGAAAGAGAGATTCTTTACAAGCTTTTTTTCGATATGAAAAAAGATGTAACAGAATTGAAAAAGATGTTCCTGGAGGTATTGCAAAACCCGGGTATAGCAGAACATGATCCAGCTATCTTTAATCAATTGAAAGAAGCCGATAGTTACAGGCTACCGGTTTCAGATGCAATGGCACCGGCGATGGTTCAACCAGCAAGGCAATCATCACAGCCAGTATTAATGAATGATGATATACACGAACATGTTGAAGTAGAAGAAAGCCTGAATATTGTAGATAAAGAAAGGGAACTTATCATTAAAGCTTTGAAAAAACATAAGAACAAAAGAAAGGATGCCGCTCTTGATCTTGGCATCAGCGAAAGAACATTGTACAGGAAATTAAAAGAATACGATATTGAAAGCTAATTTATATATAAGACATAAAGCAAAAGGCATTGCTGTTGCATTTATTATTATTTTTTGCTGGTTGCTTGTTATTTTACTAACTGGTTGCGGCATCTATAAATTTAATGAAGCTACAATACCACCAGATGTAAAAACGGTAAAAGTAAATTTCATTGAAAATAAAGCCCGGTATATAAACCCTCAATTAAGTCCTAAGCTTACTGATAAACTTCGTCAGAAAATAATAGGACAAACAAGGCTTTCACAAACAAACAATGATAATGTAGACTGGGAGATAAATGGATTCATAACGGAATATAATTTCAGCACTTCTGCAATTTCTGGCCAGCAGGTGGCCAATAACCGGCTTACTGTTTCTGTTCATATAACTGTTACTGACCGTGTAAAAGATGAAAAAAGGGATTATGATGTTTCCCGAAGTTTTGAATTTAAGGGTAACCAATCCTTTCAACAAGTAGAAAACTCATTGGGCGATGAACTGATCCGGACATTAAGTGACGAAATATTTAATAAGCTTTTTTCTAACTGGTAAGCAGTTCTTATCTTGTAACTATGAATGTTCAGATTGATCAATTAGTAAAATCGTTATTGGAGAAAGATTCACTGGAGCAGTGCAGCCTGGCAGAAGTAAAAGAGTATGCAGACCGTAACCCCTATTTTGGAGCAGCACAGCTATTGCTTACCAAAAAAATGCAAACCGAGCAAGCCGAAGAGTATCACGAACAATTGCAGAAAACTTTTTTATTCTTTCATAATCCGCTTTGGGTAAAAAACTTGTTGGAAGATAATGGCAATGCGGTAGTGACAGAAAAAGAAAAAAAAGTAACCCCGCCAGTTGAGATACCACCTGCTATTGAACAAAAACTGCCAGATAATATAATCGCAGAAAATATCATTACCCCATCAGAACCTGAGATAAAAGAAGAAGCACCAGAATTACCACAATTCAAATTTGAGCCGGTACAACCTTCATCCGAGATATTATTTGAACCTTATCATGCTGTTGACTATTTCGCTTCTCAGGGTATTAAGTTCAAAGAAGATGAGAAGCCGGTAGATAAATTCGGGCAGCAATTAAAAAGTTTTACCGCATGGCTTAAAACGATGAAAAAGCTTCCCGCTGCTGAAAACACTGAAACTGGCGGATCGGCTGCAACAAATCATGTTGACCAAATGGCCGAACATTCAATAAAAGACAGGGAGATTGTGACCGTTACAATGGCTGAAGTGTGGGAAAAGCAAGGAAATAAAGCAAAAGCGATTGAAATCTATACTAAATTAAGTTTGCTTGAACCCTCCAAAAGCACTTATTTTGCAGCGAAAATTGAGGAATTAAAGAAATTAAATTAACATGACACTATTATTTATTATACTGATTGTGATCGCATCGGTGGTTTTAGGATTGATCGTTTTAGTTCAAAACCCAAAAGGTGGTGGACTGGCTGGGAATATGGCCGGTTTCAGTAGCCAGTTTATGGGTGTAAAGCAGACAAATGATGTGCTTGAAAGAGGTACCTGGTTATTTGCAGGTATTGTTGGTGTACTTTGCCTTGTCTCCGTATTCTTTATTTCTAAATCAAAGACTACGGCTCCTGACAGAACCAATGATGCAACTGGTGCACCTGTACCCTCCAACTCACAACCTTTGCCTCCGAATACATTAGATTTAAACCCAACTGCTCCAGCTGATACAACAAAATAATTAAAGTATATATTTTTTGAAACCCTGCCCTGTTGGCAGGGTTTTTTTATTGTATATTGAAGCTCCAGATATAGTGTTAATTGAAAATTCATCTATGCTAAAAAGAAAAATATTTATTGCCATAGTTTTACTTCTCCTTGTTCTCGGGGCTTTTATCGGCTGGAAATTTTTAGGCCCCGCCACTTCTACTCCATCAGGTGAATTTTTTTATATCAAAACAGGTTCATCCTTTGCAGATGTGAGCAATGAATTGGTAGAAAAGAAATACCTGAAAAGCGATACCTGGTTCAACTATGCTTCAAAGATCCTCCGCTTTAAAAAAGTAAAACCTGGTCGTTATAAGATCACAAAAGGCATGAGCCTTTTCAAACTGGTAAGGATGCTTCGCAGCGGGAACCAAAGCAAAGTAAACCTTGTGATAACTAAGCTGAGAACGATGGAAGACCTCTCAAGGAAAGCAGGCAATCTTTTCGAGTTTGATTCTTTGCAGATGATCAGTTTTCTGCGAAATAATGATACGCTTAAAAACTATGGTCTTGATACAAATACGGTTACCGCTATTGTAATGCCTTACACTTACAGCCTTAACTGGAACAGCAAACCCGAAGATGTATTTGAGCAGTTCCATACTGCTTATAAAAAATTCTGGACAGATGAAAGGAAAGAAAAAGCAGACAGCCTTAAACTGACACCTATACAAGTTTCCACCATTGCATCAATCGTGGAAGAAGAGACATTAAAAAAAGAAGACAAATATAAAATTGCCAGTACCTATCTCAACAGGATCAAAATCGGAATGAAATTGCAGGCGGACCCAACTGTAAAATTTGCCATGAAAAATTTCGCCTTAAAAAGAGTAACAGGTGTGCATTTAAAAACAGATTCAAAATTCAATACTTATATGTACGCAGGTATTCCACCAGGGCCTATTTGTACACCCTCCATTGAGTCCATAGATGCGGTTTTAGATGCTCCAAAAACAGATTACCTGTATTTCGTTGCCAGTTATGAGTTTAATGGTTCAAGTATCTTTACAAGTAATTACAGCGATCATCTAAAATATGCAAGATTATATCAACAGGAACTGACTAGAAGAATGGACTCTGCACAAAAAGCCAGGGGAAATAAATAATGCCTTTTTTTGCCAAAATAGGAAATAAAATAGCCGCTTCTGGACCGGCAAAATTCATCATTGAAAAAAGTAAGGAAACTTCTTTGCCAGGTTTTAGGGGGATTCCGTTGTATGATGTTATCCTGTTTTTTTTTAAGCAAGTAAAAACTGTTGGTGTAACGGACAGAGCATCTGCCATTGCGTTCAATTTTGTAATGGCTATTCCTCCATCCCTTATATTTTTATTTACGTTGATTCCCTTTTTGCCCATAACAGACCGGTTCGAAAATGAATTATATGACCTGATCAGGGATGTGATCCCCGGGGAAAAAGACCATGAAAACCTCATTAGTTTCTTACAGGATTTTATCAACAAGCCCCGTAGCGGTTTGCTTTCCTTCAGTTTTGTGTTGTCCATGTTCTTTTCATCAAATGCAATGATGGGGATAATGCGTTCTTTTGACCAAAACTATATTGGTTTTAGAAAAAGAAAAGAATTACAGAAAAGAGGTGTCGCCATCAAGATCACTTTGATGCTTTTTGTATTAGTAATTGTTTCCATATTATTACTGATCAGCAGAGAAGCAGTTTTGGAATGGCTTGGGATTACCAGTGAAACTGTGCGGTTCATAATCTTAAATGCAAGATGGGTTATTATCATATTACTATTTTTTGCATGTATATCTTATATCTATCGCCATGCTCCTGCAGTACATAAGAAATGGAGATTCATCAATCCCGGTTCCATTCTTGCAACAGTATTAATGCTGGTAATGATAGCAGGTCTTTCATGGTGGGTAAGTAGATTTGGAACTTATAATCAGCTATATGGGTCTATCGGTACAATATTGATCATTATGGCAATGATCTTCATTAATTCATTGGTATTGCTAATTGGTTTTGAGCTAAATGTAAGTATATCCTCCCTTAAAAAAATTGCAGACGAACGGAAAGATGCATCTGCCAGCGGCAATGAAAAACCGGAATGATTTACGATATTTGAAGGACATTAAAAATAAGCACATGAAAAAGATACTATTCTCTGCATTGCCGGTTATGGCAATCGCAGCCCTTACATTAACAAGCATCAGCGATCCTTTACCTATAGGTGCTTCACTACCTGATCCTGATAAGAAAATGCTGAATACAGGAGGTGATAAGGTTTCATTTGCTGAGGCAAAAAAGAAGAACGGTTTGCTTGTAATGTTCAGTTGTAATACCTGCCCTTATGTAATCAAGAATCAGGACAGAATCGTTGAAGTAAGTAAACATGCTCTTTCCAATGATATTGGTGTTGTAATATTAAATTCAAATGAAGCGTATCGTGGTAATGAAGATTCGTATGAGGCTATGAAGCAGTATGCAAAAAATCAAAACTACTCCTGGTATTATTTAGTGGATAATAATTCAGAAATGGCTGATGCATTTGGCGCCAACCGCACTCCTGAATGCTTCTTATTTGATGCAAATAACAAACTGGTTTATCATGGCGCTATTGATGATAATCCTTCTAATGCTGATGCAGTAAGCCGTAAGCATCTCATTACTGCCATTGATGAAGTAAAAAAAGGAAAAGAGGTTTCTGTAAAGGAATCAAAGTCGGTTGGCTGTACTATAAAAAGATTGAAATAACTTAATAAAACAACTTATGAGGCATCCCCCAGGTATCCTGGGGGATTTTTTTTAATAAAACTTTATGGAATGAATTTGTGGATGCATCTAAGCATTTAAGTTACTTCATACACTAACTATTTCCGCCCCGGCGGAAGCTAAAACCACAGCTTATGCCTTCAAGACATGTATTGAACCGTCTCATCATCATCGGTTTCATGGTTGCAGTTGGCTTTTGCCTTGCCAAAGCCATATATCACAGCAGTGTTATGGGAATCATTCTTGCCCTGACAAGCCTGGGTGCAGGAATTTATTTCTTATATATTGTGGCGAAGGCAAGGGAAGAAATGGAAAGAGAAGAAATAAGATAAATTATTTCAGTATAGCCATGATTTCCTTTTTCAGATCATCATGGGAGATTTGTTCTTCAACAAAATTCCGGTAGCCTGTTTTATTATTGATAAATAAGGTTGCCGGAATTGCTCCCGACCACTTCGCATCAATCACCGGGCAAAAATAATCGGCATTGGTCTCATCCAGCCAAACGATAGGTGCCGTAATGTTTCTCTTCTTTGCAAATTTGGAAATACCATCTGGATAAGAGAATTCAAAATCAAGACTCACCAATAATATCTGTAGACTATCCTTATCACCCGTATTTGCATTATGCTTTTTTACCTCTTCCAGGAAATAAGGCATCTCTTCCACACAAGGTTTGCACCAGGTAGCCCACATATTTACGATCAATGGCGTTTTGCTTTCCTTGATGATCTTTTCCACATCGGTGATCTTCACCTTCTTTATCTCCTGCCCATACAAACTGGAAACACCAATTGACAATAGACCCATTATAATTATCTTGTACTTCCACATAACTTATAACTTAAAACTTTAAATCTTAAATATCTCTCTGATTCCTCTCCCACTTTTTAAACAATTCCTTATACCTGACAGCATCCAGCCCAGGTTGGTTGTAATGCCCGGCCAATGATTTCTGGCGATAGGCCTCATATAAAGTAACCGCACAGGCAACACTTATATTCAGCGATTTTATAATACCAACCTGCGGAATAATAAAGTTCCCATCAGCTAATGTTCTTATCTCCTCGCTTACACCGCTGTGTTCGTTACCAAAAACAAGAGCTATACTTTTTGTAAGATCTATTTCATGTAAACTTACGGCATCACTGCTCAGGTGGGTTGTTAAAATGGTTGAATAGCTCTTTCTTAATGATGAAAAACATTCCTCAGCATTTTCAAACTGGTGAACAGTTAACCATTTGGCTGCACTGGATGAGCTTTTGGCTCCCCATTTCTTATGCCGGGGAATTTTTGTATTCAGTATATAAATATCCTGCACACCCACAGCATCAGCCGTACGCATCACAGCGGAGATGTTATGCGGATCAAAAACATTCTCGAGCACTATGGTGATATTACCTTGCCTTTTATTCAGTACCGATGTCAATCTTTCTGTCCTTTCCGGTGTCATTTGTAATGTCCGATTAGATTGTAAAACTCGTTAAATTAACTATATTTATCGTTGGCAAAATAACTAATATGAAATACTCCCCTATTCAGAATTATATCAATGGAAAATTCGTCAATGCTTCTTCACAAAGAACATTGGATGTCATTTCCCCGGTAGATGGCAACCTGCTTTCAAAAGTACCAATGTCAACAGCAAAAGATCTTGATGATGCAGTCAACGCAGCTAATGCCGCATTCCCGGCCTGGAGCAAAACACCGATTAAAGAAAGAGTTCAGGTTTTCTTTAAATACAAAACACTTTTAGAAAGAGACCTGAAACAATTGGCTGAACTCTGCAGTGAAGAGAATGGCAAAACATACAACGAATCCGTTGCCGAAATAGAAAAATGTATTGAGTTGACTGAGTTTGCTACATCATTACCACAACTTGTCACCGGTGAAATTCTGGAAGTAAGCAAAGGCGTAGAATGCAGAACAGAACATGTGCCGCTTGGTGTTGTTGCATCTATCGTTCCATTTAATTTTCCGGCCATGGTTCCCAACTGGACCATTCCCAACGCCATTGCTCTCGGCAATTGTATGATCATGAAACCATCGGAGAAAGTACCACTCTGCTGTGGCAAACTAGCTGAGCTTTTAAAAGAAGCCGGTCTGCCAGATGGTGTATTCAATATTGTACATGGTGATGTGGAAATTGTTGAAGCCATCTGCGATCATCCCGGTATCGAAGCAGTTTCCTTTGTTGGTTCTACCAAAGTAGCCAAGATCGTTTACCAGAGAGCAACGCAAACTTATAAAAGAGCATTGGCTTTGGGCGGTGCAAAAAATCACCTGATGGTATTGCCTGATGCTATTCCTGGAATGACCGCACAAAATGTAGCCGCTTCCATGAGTGGCTGTGCAGGGCAACGCTGCATGGCTGCATCTGCTATGATCGGCGTAGGAAATGTGGACGGCATCATTGATAAGATATGTGAAGAGGCAAAGAAGATTATTCCCGGCGAGAACCTCGGCGCTGTTATCAGTAAAGAAAGTAAAGAACGGATAGAAAGTTATATCACCGAAGCGGAAAAACAGGGAGCCAAAGTACTAGTGGATGGCCGCAACACAAAAGTGAAAGGAAAAGAAAATGGAACTTATGTTGGTCCTACGGTTATTGATTTTGTAAAACCCGATATGTCTGTTGCCAAAGAAGAAATCTTCGGCCCAGTCATTTCCATTATGCGTACCAACACGGTTGACGAAGCACTGGCTATTGAAAATGCAAATCCATATGGTAATGCCGCATCGGTGTTTACACAAAATGGCGGCATGGCCCGTTATATTATTGACCGTGCAAGTGCCGGCATGATAGGCGTCAATGTAGGTGTACCCGTGCCACGGGAACCTTTCTCCTTCGGCGGCTGGAATGAAAGCAAGTTTGGTGTTGGCGATATCACTGGTAAAAGTTCAATTGAGTTCTGGACCAAGTTGAAAAAGAGTACTACCAAGTGGAATCCCGAAGCAGGAGTGAATTGGATGAGTTAATTTTTTAGCCAGCTTCAGTACTACTATCATCGTCTGTTGCGTCGCACTCTTCATCGTTCAGTAATTCTATTCAGCATTTTCAAAAAGCCAAACAGCTTTTCAAAAAAGTATCTATGGCAAAAGCATCAAAGAACAAATTATCCGCAGCACAGCAAAAAGATTTACTGGCAACTTTAAAATCCCGTTTTGAAAAGAACAGCAA
>CAYVSH010000017.1:0-34007 GCA_964453625.1 uncultured Chitinophaga sp. | reverse complement strand
AGGCTCAAAAAACCTGTCGGGTGATAAGAGTTATCTGAGAAGAAGGAACTATGGAAAAATCACATTTTCTTCCTTTGCGGGTAGCATATTCGTATTCGGCATCGTATTTCCAGATCACATATTCAGTCTTTTCTTTTTCATCTTTCATCACAGTACGTTTTAAGTAAACCAGCATTTCAATTTTATATGGATATACGATCCGGGTGGGGTCATTCTTGTCGGTATAGCCGTGTTGCCCTTTAAAAGAAGTGAAATCAACAGCGATATAAGGATACTCTTCATAGAAGGTTGCCAAATGAGCTTTTACTTTCTTCTTGAGATATACTTCCGAAGCATTGCACCGTGGGGCATTCATTACATCCGTCCGGTTTTCGTACTTGATACCTGTAGGGGCTTCTCCTTTTTGAGCAGAAACGGTAACACTAAATAAGGTTGACAACACGATAAGAATTAATGGTTTCATTTTTATACTTTATTCATTAAATATACCAGAAAAACAGAGAATCAATGGTTGATACAAAAGGAAGGTAGAAAAAAAGAAAAGCCACAACAATTAAGTTGTGGCTTTTTTTACATAATTAACGAAAGGTGCAGCTATGATACAATAATTGATTTTAAAATTATCCAGAAGTTAAAAGAATGTATTTTTTGCAAGAATCAAGAAGTAAACATCGAATTACTTTGTTTGTTGCTGCATAAATGAAAGTTTGTCCCAATAACCCCTTTGGTAAACAATTTTATTCTCTTCAATCCAAAAAATACCACAGCCACGAAGACCTTTGGGGTCTTTCCATTCCAATATCCCGACATTTCCATCTTCAAAAATATTCTCTACAATACAAACCATTTCATATTGTTCAAACTCTTCTTTGAATATACGCCTGATGTTGTTCTTTCCTGTTACAATTCCTTTGGGAGTTTGATGATTCACACAATTCTCTGCATACAATTCGCTTAAACTCTCATAATCATATTGATTAAAGAGTTGAACCCATTTTTGTAAAATTTCTTTTGGACTCATTTGATTAAATTAAAAAAGGCTATACTTTACAAGTATAACCCTTTTAATTTTATTTCAGCTCCCCCTGTTGGACTTGAATCCCGTACGTACGGGAACCCTCTGATTAATCCCGGACATCCGGGACTCTAACCAACTGAGCTAATTGTCCGCTAGGAACAAAGGAGGCTTCGATTAAATTTTCAATTAGTTTTCTGCTTTTTTGTTTCTTAATGAATCGTTCGGTTTTCATAGCATCTTTTTCAATCATACTGCATTCAAAAACGGCCTTCAAAGTCCAGGGCCTGTGTTTAGATGTAAATGTATTAGAGGCATCTTGTTCATTATGCTCATTCAATCGCCTTTTATAATCAACCGTATAACCCACATAAAAAAGGTCAGAAGAAACAGAATATAGGATGTAGATATAGTACATAAAAAAGAAAAGCTACACGGTATGTGTAGCTTCAGCTCCCCCTGTTGGACTTGAACCAACGACCCTCTGATTAACAGTCAGATGCTCTAACCAACTGAGCTAAGGAGGAATACCTTTCCCTTTCGGGGCAGCAAAAATAGCGGTTTTTGCCTTTTCAACAAGCTATTCACAGTCATTTTTTTACCTGAAAATATTCCAGAATCCACCTTCTGATTCTACACCCACATATATCCCGTCTGCACGGCTTTCAACCGGCCAATGTTTAAGGTAATAACCTTCACCGCTAACATTGCGGCCATTCTGCATATTGTATTTATAACGGTGAAGCGGACAAACAACATTGCCGAGGGCATCTATATATCCATCTGCCAATAATCCACCTGCATGTGGACATTTCCAGGCAAAGGCAAATAATTCCTCTTTAAATTTTCCGATGCAAATCTTTTTTCCGTTTAATTCTGCAGCGGCTATATTATTTCCGCCAAATTCCAAATCAGTTACATGATCAGCAATCTTGTACCAGTTAATTTTTTTCTCAGTCATTTCGAATGATCTAGTACAAAAATTCGGTTTTATAAGGATATCTTATTCTGTAAAGCTCTCTGACTTTTGCAAGAATTGTATTGCGAAGTGTATCGAGGTTCTTTTTTTCAATAGCAGAAATAAATACAGCGTTGCCATTGGTTTCATTGTTCCAGCGGTCTCGCAGGTCCTGCAGAATTTCTTCTTTGGTGCTTTGCTCCAGCCACTCATCAAAAGTCTGCTTTTCATACAGGTCCATTTTATTGAAGATGGTTAGTGTTGGCTTTTCAGATGCTCCCAGTTCCTGCAAGGTTTTATTCACCACGGCCAGTTGATCTTCATATGCCGGATGGGATATGTCTACCACATGCAAAAGAATATCTGCTTCTCTTACTTCATCCAGAGTGCTTTTAAAACTTTCTACTAAATGATGTGGCAGTTTCCTGATAAATCCTACTGTATCGCTTAATAAAAATGGAGTGGTTTCAAATACAACCTTGCTGGTAGTAGTATCAAGTGTAGCAAATAGTTTATTCTCTGCAAATACATCCCGTTTGCTCAACAAATTCATGATGGTGGATTTACCCACATTGGTATAACCTACCAAAGCCACTCGGATAAACTCACCTCTGTCCTTACGTTGGGTCATCGCTTGTTTATCAATCGTGGCCAATCGTTTTCTTAATAATGTAATTTTGTCTCTTACTATACGACGGTCAGTTTCTATCTCTGTTTCTCCGGGACCTCTGGTACCAATACCACCACCTAATCGTTCAAGGTGTTTCCACATGCCCCTAAGCCTTGGTAATATATACTGATATTGCGCCAGCTCTACCTGTGCTTTGGCTTGTGCAGTTTGTGCCCGGCGGGCAAAGATGTCAAGTATCAGGTCACTGCGGTCTATCACTTTTACATTGATGGCCTTCTCTATGTTGTTGATCTGTGCACCGCTAAGCTCATCATCAAAGATTACTATGCGGATATCTTTGTCTTTCACATATTCACCGATTTCTTCAAGCTTTCCTTTGCCAACAAAACTCCTGCTATCGGGATGGGCCATTTTTTGAGTAAATCGTTTTACAGTAATGGCACCGGCTGTTTCAGCCAGGAATGCCAATTCATCCAGATACTCCTGCACCTGTTGTTCGGTCTGGTCTTTATTGATAATACCCACCAATACAGCCTTCTCTTCTTTTTGAATACTATTTTTCTTCTCTATCATACTAATAAAAATCCCCGCCACTGACGGGGAGTACAAAGGTAAAAAAATGTTGCCGTTCTTATTGATAGCAAAATAAAAGCGGTTCTTGTTGGAGCCGCTTACTCATAATATATAAATGAAGTGATTAAAGTCCGCTTAAAGTTAAACCGATAGTGAATGGCCTTACTTCCGGTCCGGCACCATCTTTAAATAAAGTAGTGAACTGGTAACTTCCGTATAAAGTAAAATGGCCATATCCGATCCTTGCCATACCAGATAGCCTGTTTTTATTGAAGAACCGTTTGCTGGCTTCTTTCATAGTATAGTCGTTAATGACCGTATTCGTTTTATTAGAGAATTTGGTGTTTCTTGTATGTGCGTTGATCATTGTTCCCACTTTAACACCAATAGCTGCTTTAAAACCTCTTCCTGTAGCAGGATCAGCAGAAAATCTTAACTCGATCGGTGCTTCCAGGTAAGCGGTAGCCAGTTTTGTTTTTTTAAAATGATTGGTATCCGCCTGGTTGGTAAAGAGAATGGCAGGTGTATTATCTTTTATACCAACATAGGTTTTTGAGAACAAAATGTGATCAGTAGATATGCCGGGGCCGAATGCCATACTAAGATGCGGATTGGTTTTAAAAGGAAAATCGAACATGAAGTAGGCATTAATACTCTTGGAAAGTCCATTGGTGTTGATACTGTCAGGAATACCTGCCCAGGTTGTATAGCCAAATTGCAACAGGATGTGGTCATTGGGCCGGTTACTCATATCGATTTTTGGCTTTTGTTTTTTTTCAGCAGGTTGGTCCTGTGCAAATAAAGAGGCCGCAAATAAAGTACAGATAGCAAACGATAAAATCTTCTTCATAATATTTTAGTAGTGGACAAAAGTATTTTCATCCCGGTTAACAAAAGGTTAAAGAACCTTTTGTAATAAAAAAGCGGAACATGGTTCCGCCTTTGATGTGGATCCTGCAGGGAACGATCCTGCGACCCCCTGATTATGAGTCAGGTGCTCTAACCAACTGAGCTAAGGATCCATGACTGAAATAAAAGTCAATTCATTTTAAAATATAAGAACTTGCTCTAACAGCGGCTGCAAAAATATAAAAATCCAAGCTAAAAAGAGAGTTATTATATAAAATGTAATTATTAGATTTACACTGGATTGCTTATGGATGAGAACGACGATATAAAAAGATTGCTGACCTCCATTACTGTTGATGAAAACCAGTCAGCTTATAAAGAATTATTTATCCTGCTGCACAGCCGTTTAAAACAATTCTCCTATTCTATACTTAAATCACAAGAAGAGGCGGAAGAGCTGGTTTCTGATCTCTTTATCAAACTGTGGGAAAAAAGGGCAAAGCTAGCTGCTATTGACAATCCGCTGCTCTATTTTTATGCTATGGCTAAAAATTTAGCCTATAACCGGCTTCAGAAGCAAAGAAAACAAGCCAATCTGCGACCTGAAGAATGGCTTATTCAGGTAAACAGTATTTACCAGAATCCTGAAGAACTTATGATGACAGCAGAAATGCTGAAGCAAATAAAGAAAGCAGTAAACGAACTACCTCCCCGTTGTAAGCTCATCTTTAAATTAGTAAAAGAAGACGGTCTAAAATACCGTGAAGTGGCCGAACTATTGCAGCTTTCTATTAAAACCATAGAGGCACAAATGGCCATCGCTTTGCGCCGTCTTGGAAAGTGCATGCATCTTGAATTCAGGGCTACTTCTACACACAGTTTTCGCTGATTAATTTCCACCATTTTTAGGGGTAAACCCTGCATATCATTGTCTTACCAATAATAGTAATAGAATTAATGAGCTACCAGGAAAAATTTTGGGTTCTGTTTTCAAAGAAATTGTCCGGCGAAGCTACTGCCGCAGAATTATCAGAACTGGAAAGCCTTATCAATGATCATCCTGAATGGCAGTTTGCTATACAGAACCTTGAAGATCTTTGGCAACACCAAGCTCCAAAAGATTACAGTCAGGAAGAAGACGCATACATGCTTCACATACATCGAATGAAAGAGTTAGGGGTCCCTTTTGGAGAAGAGCCGGTTGAAAGACCGGCATTGGGAAAAAGAAAAATGATGAAATGGTACTGGATAGCTGCCGCCTCAGTGATTATCGGTTGTTTAGTAGTATTTGGAAGCTTTTTTACTGGTAAAAAGAAAAGTAATGAATTAGCAAGGGAAGTAAACGAAATATCAACAAGACCAGGATCAAAGTCAAAAGTGGAATTGCCTGATGGATCAGTTGTTTGGCTAAATGCAGGAAGCAAGCTGACCTATAATAAGGATTTCGGAGTTGCAAAAAGAGAAGTAACGTTGGTCGGAGAAGGTTTTTTTGATGTTACAAAGAACAAAGAAAAGCCTTTCATTATTCATACATCCAGCATCAATATCAAAGTGCTGGGAACAGTATTTAATGTAAAGGCTTACAATACTGATAAACAAACCGAGACAAGCTTGATTCATGGCAGTATAGAAGTAACGATCAGGAACAGGCCAAATGATAAGATAATATTATCGGCCAGTGAGAAACTTATAGTTGAAAATAATATTGATGGAATTGAATCAACAACTTCTGGAAAAAGCGATAAAGAAAACTACACGAAAGAGAAAGAGGGTTTTGGTTCATTGATATCTATCAAAAAAGTGTATTATAACCCGTCTGATAGTGCAGTAGCGGAAACAGAATGGATCAATAACAGGCTTGTATTCCGGGATGAGACCTTCAGCGACCTGGCTATTCAGATGGAAAGGTGGTATAATGTAAATATCGAGATCAGGAATAGCAAAACAGCTGCAGAAAGATTGAACGGAACATTAGAAACAGAAACGATTACCCAGGCATTGGACGCATTAAAGGAAACCACATCGTTCCGGTATGAAAAAACAGGCAACAACATCATTATTTATTAATAAAATAATAATAAAAAGCCTATGGACTTGAAAAATACTTTCTAACTTAAAAAGGGCTCCGCTGGCACGGAACCCCGAAAAGCTAACAAGTGAGATGGTCAGGAGATCATCCATTATTAACTCTACAAACGAAAAATATGAAAAAAAGCGAAACAACTGCTGTTTCCTGTAAGGTTCCGTTGTATTTAAAGATTACAAGGATTATGAAACTGACAATTGCTTTTATGCTGATTACCGCCCTGCATGTTTCGGCAACTGGCTGGACCCAGGAAAAAATTACATTGAAAATGGAAGGTGCTGAGATTAAAAAAGTTCTTTTCACTATTGAAAAGCAAAGCAACTACCGTTTTTTATTTAATGAAGAAGTACTTAAAGGGAAACCAAAAGTTTCCGTAGATGTTTCAGAAGCCACACTTCAGGAAGTATTAGACAAATTGTTGTCCAATACCGGTGTAGGGTATAAGATTATGGCATCTAACCTGGTGGTGCTGAAAGAATCTGCCGGAAGCATAGAGATCACTGTTCAGGATATAAGGGTGACTGGATCTGTAATTTCTGCCACAGGTGAACCATTGTCAGGTGTATCGGTTACTATCAAAGGCACGGCAACAGGCACTACAACAGATGCTACCGGCAATTATGCTATCACTGTGCCCGAAAATGCAGTACTTGTCTTTTCTTATGTAGGTTATAAAAATGCAGAAGAAAGAGTAGCAGGCCGTACATCTATTAGTGTTGTATTGCAAACAACTGACAGTTCGTTAGAAGAAATTGTAGTAATTGGTTATGGCACATCAAAGAAAAAAGATCTGACCGGTTCAGTTTCTTCTGTTAAAGGAGAAGAATTGGCAAAACAACCAGGAACAAACCCGATCGGTTTATTACAAGGTAGAGTAGCAGGATTAACTATTGCCAATTCAGGAAGGGCTGGTTCAAGCCCCGTGGTTCGTATACGGGGTGTAAACAGTACAAACAGTGCAAGCCCGGTATATGTAGTTGATGGAATACTGCAGGATAATATTGACTTTTTGAATCCTGCCGATATTGAATCTATAGATATTCTTCGTGACCCATCTTCTATCGCTATCTATGGTATGCGTGGAGCGAATGGTGTAATTGCTGTTACAACAAAAAAAGCTACAAGGGGTCAGACAAGGATTAACCTGCAAAGCTCTGTAGGTGTGCAGACTGTTCACGATAAAATTGCCGTTACCGATGCAGAAGGATTTAAAAAACTTTATTCAGCTCAATTAGCTAACCTGAATGCCGCACCATTCGATTATACGAATTATACCGCCAATACAAATTGGCAGGACCTTGTATTAAGAAGTGCAGTTTTATCAACGCATAATGTAAGTATTTCTAACAGTGGTGAAAAATCCACAACGTATCTGAACATCGGCTATACTAACCAGGAAGGGGTCTTAAAAAATGATAAATTTGAAAGGTTCCTTATTCGTCTGAACGAAGAGATCAGGTTCACAAAAGATATAAAAGTTGGCGGAGATATCACCGGATATCATTTTATTAGTAATCCTCCTGCAGCGTCTATAACAAATGCATTGTGGGCGGCTCCGATAGTACCGATACAACTTGATGAGAATACATATTATAGTATGCCCTCCTTCCAACGGGCACAGGTTGGCAATCCAATAGCCGCTTTGAACAGAAGTGACAGAAACTCGGTTAACAAAGGCTACAGAGTAGTAGGAAGCTTATTTACTGAGATAAAGTTCCTCAAAAACTTTACCTGGAAATCGGTGATATATGGTGACTTTGGATTCAACACCGGAAGAAATTATTCGCAGTTGCCGTTCTCTTTTGTAAACCTGGGTGAAGGAGCTGCTCCAACAACTACCACTTTTGATAACTCGGCAAGGACATCCGTTTCACAGGATCAAAGTGAATCAAAACGTTTTCAGCAGGACCATTACCTCACATTTGATAAAAGATTCGGGAATGGTCATTCATTAAATGCAGTAGCAGGGTTCACTACAATCTATAATAGTGGTTCTAGTGTTTCCGGCACCAGAAGAGATACATTGACTAATATTCCGGATAATCCCAATTACTGGTACCTGAACATTGTTAATGCCAATAACCCCATCTCAAACGGAGGCGGTGGAAGTGAAAATGCCTTATTCGGATCCTTTCTGAGAGCCAGTTATTCTTTTAAAGGGAAATATTTATTGAATGCAACAATTCGTAGAGACGGGTCTTCAAAATTTGCTCCGGAAAACAGGTGGGGCACATTTGGAAGTGTAGGTGCAGGATGGGTAATTAGTGACGAAGACTTTTTTAATGATGTGAAAAGTATAAACTATCTGAAGCTTCGTGCTGCCTGGGGACTTACTGGTAATTCAAATGGAATTGGTGATAATCTATATTTACCGGGTATTCAGAACGCATCTACTGCTGTATTTGGTGATAACGTATATACATCTATTCAGGCAGCTTATGAACCTGATCCAGACCTTCATTTTGAAACAGTACAAGGTTTCGACGTTGGGTTTGATATAAGATTATTAAAAAACAGGCTGAACGGAGAGTTTACAGTTTATAACAGAACAACCAAAGATATCCTGACATTAGTTCCAAGGTTGGCTACAGCTACTAATTCAGATATTCCATACTATACTAACCTTGGTGAAATAAGTAATAAAGGAGTAGAGGTAAATCTAGGGTGGTCTGATGGAATCGGAAAAGACCTGAAATACTCAATAGGAGCAAACTTTAGTTATAATAAAAATAATGTAGAAGCTATTGGTGACAAATTTGATTTTCAAATCACTGGTAATGGTGGTGTGAATCTTACAACATCAGGACAATCCATCGGTTATTTTTACGGTTATACACAAGTTGGAATTTACCAGTCAACTGCTGATCTGTTGAAGCAACCGGCATTCCCCAACTCACTCCCGGGTGATATTGCTTACGCAGATCTGAACGGTGACGGCATTATTTCACCGGCAGACAGAGGTTATATTGGTTCACCATTCCCTTCATATAATTATGGTGGAAATATTGCTCTGGAATACAAAGGATTTGATCTTGACATTCAGGGGCAAGGTTCCGCAGGGCATAAAATATATACTCAAAGAAGAACTGCAACTTTTGCCACACTTAATTATGAAACCATGAGACTGAATGCATGGACAACGGCAGGTTCAACTAATATTGAGCCTATCCTGGATAATGCCCGTGGAAATAATTTCCTGATGAGTACTTATTTCCTGGAACCCGGTGATTTTTTCAGGATAAGAATGTTACAGATCGGGTACACATTCAAACCGGGAGTACTTGCAAAAGCTGGCATTCAAAAAGCAAGAGTTTACCTCAATGGTCAGAATATTAAGACATGGAGCAAGGTAACCGGCTATTCACCGGAACCCATTATCGGTAGTATACTGGGCGGCGGCGGAGATAACGGATCTTATCCTGTACCAGCCATTTATTCATTTGGCATTAATCTAACGTTTTAAAAATTAGTATATGAAACCAATAAATAAAATATCCTCTATCGTTGCATTGTTTCTGGTTGTTGTAAGTGCAACTACCTTTACTGGATGTAAGCGGTTCCTGGATACAGATGCACAGGGATCATATAATCTTGATGATTATCCTTATCCGGGAGGATCGGGCCCGTATGATCAGTTTCTATTTGCTGCATATAATGACCTGAGAAGTTTTAATGTGCATAGCCAATCTTTTATTACTGCTACCAGCATAAGAAGTGATGATGCTGATAAAGGAAGTACACCTACTGATGGTGGTTCCAACGCCATAGATATGGATAACTTTCCAGTACAGCCAAGTAACGGTTTTTGTAACACCCTCTGGGTTGGTTATTATGCATTGATCAATAAATGCAACATAACGATCGGACAAGTAAAAAATAATAATGCAATAATTGCTACTGACCTTATAAAGAACCAGACCATGGCGGAAGCAAGATTCCTGAGAGCTTATGCATATTTTATGCTTGTACGCCTTTTTGAAAGGGTTCCGATCATAGATACTGCTTATGGTCCGGGCAATGTACCACAAAGCACAAAGGCACAAGTGTATACATTCATTGAAAATGATCTGGTCTTTGCTGCTGCCAACTTACCTCTTAGTTGGGAAGCAAAATTTGTAGGTAGGGTTACCAGTGGTGCTGCTAACGGGTTACTGGCAAAAGTTTATCTCTATCAGCAAAAATGGAACCTGGCAATGGCTGCCGCAAACACAGTAATGACATCTGGTCAATATGACCTTTCAACCCCATATGACAGGCTTTTCAGAGAGGAAGGTGAAAACAGTAAAGAATCTGTTTTTGAGGTACAAGCAACGGCGTCTGCTGCTATACAAACTGCAAACGGCGTTCAATATGCCCAGATCATGGGTGTAAGGGGTGCTGGTTCATGGGATCTAGGTTGGGGTTGGAATACACCAAGCATTTATTTAGAAGCTGCTTATGAAGCCAATGACCCCCGTAGAACTAGAACGATACTATATACAAGTCCAGGTTCGCAGTCTATATATAATGAACCATTACCAACAGGTTTGCCGAACCCACGATACAATAACAAAGTTTACACAAATCCTTCTTTAAGAGCTTCTATCGGTCATCGTTTTGGTTATTGGATGAATATCCGTGTGTTACGCTATGCTGATGTTGTATTAATGTTTGCAGAAGCGGCTAATGAAATTGGTGGTGCATCTAATACAACTGCTGCTCTCGCTGCTTTGAATTCTGTAAGGGCAAGGGCAAGAGGAACATTACCGGCAACTGTTCTGCCTGCAGTAACAACTACTGACCAGGGAATGCTAAGAGATGCGATCCGCCAGGAAAGAAGAGTGGAACTGGGAATGGAGCATGAACGTTTCTTTGATATCGTTCGTTGGGGAATATCAGGTGCAGCTATGCTTGCAGGCGGTAAGCCAAACTTTAATCCTTCAAGAGATATAAGGTTGCCAATACCTCAAACTCAGATCGACATAAGCGGCGGCGTATTAACACAAAACCCCGGCTATTAATTCAACCTACAAAACGAATAGTTATGACGCATATAAAAATATATAAAACAAAAAGCCTGGTTGTTCTGCTTTCAGCAAGTCTTTTCTTATGGTCTTGCAAAAAAGATGGTAACCCGAATAACCTTCCATCTGTTAATCCGGCAGATTATGATGGAAAAATTGATGGCTTCAACAGTTCAGATGAAATATATCCAAACAGTCAGATCGCTTATTGGTCTTTTGATGATACCAGGAATGAATTAAAAACAAATACTGCACCCTCAGCATCAGTAAATAATACTTTCGTTACAGGTGTAAGAGGAAAAGCACTAAACTTCACATCTGGTTATTTATTTTATGCGACCCAATTCCAGAAATTTAAGACAGATACACTAAAAAGCTGGACAATTAGTCTATGGGTTAAAACTTTAAACAACCAGGATAACATCAATAAAAGAACCATGCTGTTTCAAATGGCAAGACCTGGTATATTTAATGGGAATATTAATTTCATTCTAAATACAAATGGATTCCCATCTACAAACACTTCTAAGTTACGTATACAACCAACTTTTGCAACTGTAAATAGTGCAACTGGTGGCGGTATGCAGGATAATTTAAATAATGTGTTAGATAATACAGACCTTACAAAGTGGGTACATATTGTGCTTACTTATGATATTAATACTGGTGTGTTTAATAACTGGATGAATGGAGTAAAAGTTGGCAATTTTCCAAACAGGGGAACCACAAATATTTACAAATCATGGGAACCAAGTGAGGTTTTGATAGGGGCAAATTATAATGCTGCAGGCATGCCTGTAAATGCGGATGTTAGTTTTGCACCATTGACCGGATCATTAGACGAAATAAGAATGTATAACTTTCCCTTGGGAGATGCTTTTATAAAGGCATTGTATAACCTGGGGCTAGCAGGTAAATAAGCAGTTGTTTTAGGCAGCACACAGATACTATCAGCAATTGTGTCTGTGTGCTTTTTATTTTCAATAGGATTATTTTATAAATGAAAAAGCAAACCTGCCATATCGGGTACAACACAGTTGATAAAAGGAAAAGATTTTTCGTAAGGGTTATTACAGCGGTATTTGTATGCCTGTCAATTATTACTTCTTGTAAAAAAGATAACAGCTCAACGACCCCCTCAAACACTTCCCTTTCATTTAAAGTAAATGATGTTTATAATGGTACGCTAATTTATTCCCGTCTTAATATGCGGCCTGTTGTAACACTTCAATTCTCTGATGCAGTTGATATGGCAACGATACCAGGAAATGTAAATCTGGTATCACCGTCTTCTGCAACTGTATCTGTCACCATTAACGCTTCTAATGGTAATAAACAAATAACTGTAACTCCGCAGGCAGACCTGAATGCATTTACCACCTATACAATGTCTGTAAGCGATGGAATTCGTACAGCATCTGGCGGCAGGCTTATTAATCCGTTGAATATTTCATTAACTACAGGGATATCTTATACAGATAAATTTCCAAGGATTACTGATGATGAATTATTGACTAAAGTACAACGTGAAACTTTTAAATACTTCTGGGATTTTGGACATCCGGTTAGTGGACTATCCAGAGAAAGAAATACTTCAGGTGAAACAGTAACATCGGGTGGTTCTGGTTTTGGTATCATGGCTATACCCGTAGCAATTTCAAGAAACTTTATTACAAGAGCAGAAGGACTCATCAGAATGCAAAAGATTGTTGGGTTTTTGAAAAATACAGCTGTAAAAGTAAAAGGTGCTTTTCCGCATTGGCTGAATGGTACAACAGGTGCTATTATTCCTTTTAGTACAAATGATAATGGAGCCGACATTGTCGAAACTTCTTACCTGATGATGGGGTTATTAACAGCAAGACAATATTTCAATGGTGCTGATCCGGCAGAAACAGTTCTAAGGAATGATATCAATGTATTATACAATAACGTAGAATGGAATTGGTTTCGCAATGGCGGGCAAAATGTTTTATACTGGCATTACAGTAACGATAAAGGGTGGATCATGAACCTTCCTGTTCGTGGATGGAATGAAGCGTTGATCACTTATGTAATGGCAGCCTCTTCAACTACGCATGGAATTCCTCCCATTGTTTATACTAATGGCTGGAAGGGAGGCTCTGCTTTTAATAATGGGAATACCTATTATGGTTATCAATTGCCGTTGGGCCCTGCATTAGGCGGTCCTTTGTTTTTTGAGCATTATTCTTTTATGGGAATCAATCCGAATGGATTATCAGAAGGAGGTATTAATTATTTAACGCAAGCAAAGAATCATACACTTATTAATTATAATTACTGTAAAGCAAATCCTAAAGCATGGTATGCTTATGGCGATAGCTGCTGGGGATTAACAGCCAGCGACATTGAAGGTGGTTATGCTGCCAGTTCTCCTAATAACGACAGAGGATTTATTGCTCCAACTGCTGCTCTATCATCTTTCCCTTTTACACCAACAGAATCAATGCAGGCTTTAAAATTCTTTTACTATATAATTGGCGATAAGATATTTAAAGAGTACGGGTTTGTAGATGCATTCTCTTTATCTAATCCATGGTTTGCCAGTTCCTTTTTAGCAATAGACCAGGGACCGATAATAACCATGATAGAAAATTACAGAACAGGATTGATCTGGAATTTATTCACTAGTTGCCCGGAAATAAAAACAGGGATGCAGAGCCTTGGTTTTACAGCTCCGTATCTATAAAAGTTTTTTACTATGAAGAAAATATTCTTTAGTTGTGTAGCCACCATGCTAATTATTGCAGCATGCAATTCGGGAAAAAATGTAACAACAAATTCCAATAACCTGATTGCTGAAGAGGATACAGCATTGTTTAGGTTGGTACAGGAAAAGACCTTTCAATACTTCTGGGATGGGGCTGAGCCAACCAGTGGCCTTGCGAGAGAAAGATATCATTCAGACAATATATATCCAACGCATGATAAAAATATTGTAACAAGTGGTGGCGGAGGCTTTGGAGTGATGGCTATATTGGTTGGAATTGAAAGAGGATTTATAACAAGAGAGCAAGGAGTGGAACGCTTTGAGAAAATTGTTCATTTCCTGGAAACAGCTGATCGCTTTCACGGCGCCTGGCCACATTGGTGGCAGGGTGAAACGGGTAAAGTAAAACCATTTAGTAAAAATGATGATGGTGGTGATCTGGTGGAATCCTCATTTATGATACAGGGATTACTTTGTGTTCGTCAATATTTTCAGAATGGTAATGCAAGAGAGAAAGCAATTGCAGCAAGGATTGATAAGCTTTGGAAAGAAGTAGAGTTTGACTGGTACAGAAATGGTAAAAATGTTTTGTATTGGCACTGGAGCCCAAACAATGGTTGGAAAATGAATTTTGCTGTCCATGGTTACAACGAATGTTTAATCATGTATGTACTGGCAGCATCTTCGCCAACACATAGTGTACCGGCAGAAGTATATCATGAAGGTTGGGCAGAGAATGGTAAGATCAATCAATTCCCTGCATTTTATGATGATATTAAGTTACAAATGAACCACCAGGGCGAAGCCGGTAACAGTGGCCCTTTGTTTTGGGCACATTATTCTTATCTCGGATTAGATCCAAGGGGATTGAAAGATAAGTATGCAGATTACTGGGAACATAATGTTGGGCATACCATGATACATTATAAGTGGTGTGTCAATAATCCTAAAGGATATAAAGGGTATGGAACCAATAGCTGGGGATTAACGTCCAGTTATTCAATAAAGGGATATGCAGGTCATGCACCGAATGATAAAAGAGATCTTGGAGTAATTTCACCAACAGCAGCATTATCATCTTTTCCGTATACGCCCAAAGAATCAATGGCTGCAATGAAACATTGGTATAATGATATGAAAGAAAAAGTTTGGGGTGAGTTTGGTTTTTATGATGCATTTAGCGAACATCATAATTGGTATACACCAAGGTACCTGGCTATTGATCAGGGACCGATCGTAGTGATGATGGAAAATTACAGAACTGGTTTGCTCTGGAATTTATTTATGAGCTGTCCGGAAGTAAAAGTAGGTCTTAAAAAATTGGGATTCGAAAGTCCCTGGTTAAAAAAATAAATCAGTATAATAATGAAAAGGATAATTGCTTTTTTACTTTTTATTGCTCCCTTGATTGTAGTTGCACAACAGGAAATTAAGGTAATGTCCTACAATATTCGTTTGAATGTTACTTCTGACGGAGAGAACAGATGGGATTTACGGAAAGACAAAGTAGCGGGGCTCATGAATTTTTATGAACCTGATTTTATCGGTGGCCAGGAAGTAACGCATGGTCAATTGATGTACCTCATTGAAAATTTAAAGGGTTATGCGTATATTGGAGTAGGCCGTGATGATGGTAAAGAGAAAGGAGAATATTCCTGCATCTTTTATAAAAAAGATAAATTTGATGTAATTGAGCAATCAACATTCTGGCTTTCACCAACGCCGGATTCTATCTCAAAAGGCTGGGATGCAGCCATCGTCCGAGTTTGTACATATGGCCTGTTCAGAAATAAAAAAACAAAACAGCTCTTCTGGGTTTTCAATACTCACTTCGATCATGTTGGAAAAACAGCAAGGCTTGAATCTGCAAAGCTTATTATAGAAAAAGTAAAGGAACTAAATAAAAAAAATTTTCCGGTTATTATTACAGGCGACTTTAATAGCAGGCCAACAGAACCGCCGGCAGAATTTATGGTATCAAACATGCAAAATACCCGTTCTATTGCAAAGCAGGTGTATGGTCCAGAGGACACCTGGAATGGATTTAAGTTCAACCAGAAATTAGACGGATGTATTGATTATATTTTTGTTTCAAACAATGAAAAAATCTCAGTTAGCAAATTTGCAACACTGACCGATTCTTATGATTTGAAATATCCTTCTGATCATTTGCCAATATTGGCTACGATTCAGATAAATAAATAATGCTGATGAAGCGATTGTTTCTTATAAATTTTTTGTTTGCTTGTATTTTGGTTGATGCGCAGCAAAAAACCTATTGTAATCCGCTGAACCTGGATTACACTTACATGATCTATAATGCACATAAAGATATTTCCTATCGCTCCGGTGCCGATCCGGCGGTAGTTCGTTTCAGGAACGAATATTACATGTTCGTTACCCGATCAATGGGATATTGGCATTCTACAGATCTTTTGCATTGGAATTTCATCACCCCCGAAAAATGGTATTTCCAGGGATCCAATGCGCCGGCTGCACATAATTATAAAGACTCAGTATTGTTTGTTACAGGTGATCCTTCTGGTTCCATGAGTATTTTATATACTGACAATCCGAAGAAAGGTGACTGGAAGGCAACGCCGGGTATCATTAATAATCTGCAAGATCCCGGTTTATTTATTGATGATGATGATCAAGCTTATATGTTCTGGGGTTCATCCAATAAATTTCCGATCAGGGTTAAAACATTGGATAAAAATTTACGATTCCGGCCATCAGATAATACAACCGAATTATTTAATCTCGATGGAAAGAAAAACGGTTGGGAACGTTTCGGTGAAAATCATGGCGACACCGTTTTAGGTGGTTATATTGAAGGGCCATGGATGACTAAACATAACGGAAAGTATTATCTGCAATATGCAGCACCTGGAACAGAATTCAATGTATATAGCGATGGCGCTTATATCAGCGACAATCCTTTAGGGCCATATAAATATATGCCGAATAATCCTTTCTCTTACAAGCCCGGTGGATTTATGAACGGAGCAGGCCATGGCAGCACTGTTATCGGTCCGGATAATATCTATTGGCATTTTGCTTCAATGGCGGTATCTGTGAATGTAAACTGGGAAAGACGTATCTGTATGTACCCAACTTATTTTGATAAAGATGGATTGATGCACAGTAATACTTCATTTGGAGACTATCCCCACTTTGCTCCTGAAGCAAAAGAAAAAGCAGGAGAGTTTTCAGGATGGATGTTGTTGTCTTATAAAAAGCCGGTGACGGCATCTTCTGTTTCTGAAGAATTTGTAGCACAAAATATCACTGATGAAAATGTAAAAACATTTTGGCTGGCCGAAAAGAATGATGATAAACAGTGGTTACAGATCGATCTGCTTAAGCCGGCGAAAGTTTTTGCTTTGCAGCTGAATTTTCATGATCATAAATCCGGGCTATATGGCAAAATACCGGGACTGTATCACCGCTATACAATAGAAGGTTCTTTAGATGGTTCATCCTGGAAAATGCTGGTTGATAAAAGCAAGAATTTCAGAGATGAACCCAATGATTATGTTGAACTAAATACACCGCAAGCGGTACGATATATCAGGTATAAAAATATCCATGTACCTACACCCAATTTGGCTATTTCCGGATTAAGAGTGTTTGGAATCGGAGAAGGCAAAGTTCCAACGATTGTAAAAAATTTTAAAATAAATCGTCTTGCTGACCGCCGGGATGCAATGATTACCTGGGATGCACTTCCTGATTGCCAGGGTTATAATATTCTCTGGGGAATTGAACCGGATAAATTATATAATTCTTGGATGGTGTACGATAAGAAGGAATTATTATTGAAGAGTCTTTCAGTTGAGCAAACTTATTATTTTTCAATTGAAGCTTTTAACGAGAATGGAATTTCCGAAAAAATAAAACCGGTAAAAGTTGACTAAAAAAAAAGTAACATTATTTTTTGTTGCCTTTCTGGCGTTACTCACTGTAGCTGTCAATGCACAGCCGTTTGCCAATGAAATAGCTGCATTCAAAAAACAAGATGCTGTTTCATTGCCACAAAAGAATGAAATACTATTTGTAGGAAGCTCATCATTCAGAATGTGGAAAGATGTACAAGCTGCTTTTCCTAATCATGTAATTATCAATCGTGGCTTTGGTGGTTCTGCTATACCTGACGTAATACGATATGCTGATGATATCATTTTCCCTTACCAGCCAAAACAAATTGTTATCTATTGTGGCGAAAATGATATTGCATCTTCTGATACTGTAACGGCTGAAATGACAAGAGACCGGTTTAAAGGTTTATTTGAAATGATAAGAGCCAAGATGCCGGATGTGCCAATTGTTTTCATTTCTATAAAACCAAGCCCTTCAAGATGGAGTATGAAGGACAGAATGATAAAGGCCAATGCCCTGATCAAAAAATACCTGAAGAAACAAAAGCATACAACTTTCATCAGTGTATGGAAAGCTATGTTGGGTAAAGATGGAAAGCCATTGCCTGATATTTTCATTGGTGACAACCTCCACATGAATGCAAAAGGGTATGCAATCTGGCAAAAATTAATAGAACCACATTTACTGAAATAAAAAATTATATATGAAAAGATTATTGCTCGGACTAATCGTTTTTACATCGTTGCATACAACTGCTCAGCAAACAAATGAGGCAAAGATGAGAGTGTATGTCGATGCGTTGATGAAAAAGATGACACTGGAAGAAAAGATCGGCCAGTTAAATCTATTAACTCCCGGAGGAGGTGTGGCAACTGGTGCGGTAGTGAGTAAAGGTGTTGAAGAAAAGATATCCAAGGGACAGGTAGGAGGTTTGTTTGGTGTGATCGGAGAAGCAAAGATCCGTCAGGCACAAGAACTGGCAGTTAATAAAAGCAGGTTGAAGATCCCGTTACTATTTGGTTCAGATGTAATTCATGGATACAAAACAACTTTCCCAATACCGTTAGGTTTGTCCTGTAGCTGGGATATGCCAATGATTGAACGGAGTGCAAGATTAGCGGCAGAAGAGGCAACAGCTGATGGTTTGAACTGGGCTTTTTCTCCCATGGTGGATATTGCCCGTGACCCACGTTGGGGTCGTATTGCTGAAGGTGCCGGTGAAGATCCATATCTCGGTTCGCAGGTAGCCAAAGCAATGGTTATTGGTTATCAGAATGGTGATCTGAGTAAGGATAATACTTTACTTGCTTGTGTAAAACATTTTGCATTGTACGGTGCGGCAGATGGCGGAAGAGATTATAATACTGTTGACATGAGCAAAGTGAAAATGTATAACGAGTATTTACCACCTTATAAAGCAGCAGTTGATGCAGGGGTTGGTTCAGTGATGAGTTCATTCAATACAATTGATAATATTCCTGCGACAGGTAATAAATGGTTACTTACAGATTTATTACGTAAGCAATGGGGCTTTAAAGGAATGGTGGTTTCTGATTACACTTCTGTAAATGAAATGATAGATCATGGTTTGGGCGATCTGCAAACAGTATCGGCCATGTCTTTAAAAGCTGGTTTGGATATGGATATGGTAGGGGAAGGTTTTTTAACGACATTGAAAAAATCATTGGGCGAAGGAAAAGTAACACAAAAGGAAATTGATGACGCCTGCCGTAGAATACTCGAAGCAAAATACAAACTCGGATTGTTTGATGATCCTTTCAAATACTGTAATAAAGAAAGAGCAACAAAGGAAGTGTTGTCTGAAAAACAAAAGACGGCTGCAAGAGAGTTTGCAACAAAGTCATTTGTATTGCTGAAGAATAATCAGCAAACGTTGCCATTAAAAAGAACAGGAACCATTGCTTTAATTGGCCCCCTGGCGAATAATAAAGCAAATATGCTGGGTACATGGGCGGTATCTGGCAACAGAGATCTGGCTATTCCGGTTTTTGATGGCATTAAAAACTTAGGCATCAAAGAAGTAAACACTTTATATGCGAAAGGTGCCAACATCTCAGATGATACAGCATATGCCAAAAAAATAAATGTATTTGGAACAAGGATTGATATTGATAAACGTACTCCACAGGAAATGCTGGATGAAGCAGTCGCAGTTGCCAAACAATCTGATGTTGTTGTTGCAGTAGTTGGTGAGGCTTCTGAAATGAGTGGTGAATCTTCCAGTCGTTCAACTTTAAATATCCCAAAGAGCCAGCAGAAGTTGATGCAGGAACTTAAAAAAACAGGCAAGCCGCTTGTGCTTGTTATTATGTCGGGAAGGCCTTTAACACTTAACTGGGAAATGGAAAATGCAGATGCTGTATTATTCCTATATCATGGCGGGCAGGAAGTGGGTAATGCAGTGGCTGATGTGTTGTTTGGTGATGTGAATCCATCTGGAAAACTGACGAATAGTTTTCCAAGAAATGTTGGCCAGGTTCCCATTTATTATAATCATTTAATGACTGGTCGCCCCAACGGCGGCGATAAGTTTCAGAAGTTCAAAAGTAATTACCTGGATGTGGAGAACAGTCCGTTGTTGCCTTTTGGTTTTGGATTAAGTTATACAACATTTAATTATAGTGATATTAAATTGAGTGCCGCTTCATTGAATACGACAGGTAAAATTGTTGCAACAGTTACGGTTACTAATACAGGTAACTATGATGGTGAGGAAGTGATACAATTGTACATACGGGATATGGTGGGAAGTATTGCAAGACCTGTAAAAGAATTAAAAGGATTTAAGAAGATCATGTTTAAGAAAGGTGAGAGCAAAGAAATCAGCTTTACAATTGGTGTGGAGGAATTGAAATTCTATAACAGTGATCTGAATTATGTAGCAGAGCCCGGAGAGTTCAAATTGTTTATTGGCAGCAGTAGTGAAGATGTAAAAGAAGCATCATTTAAACTGGTAAAATAAAGGATGACTGGTAAAAGGAGGTTTTATACCTGTACATTATTTTTTTTGCTTGCGCCTTTGTTTGTTAACGCACAGGTAAGGGAGAAGCAATTCATTAATAGTGGCTGGGAGTTTGTACTGAATGATAAATCTTTCTTGCAAACTGATGAAATGGTTCAGTTTCAGAAAGCCAATCTGCCTCACACATGGAATGCATTAGATATTGTAGATGATACAATTGGTTATCACCAGGGAATTGGCTGGTACAGAAAAAAAATTGAAATTTCAGCTTCATATAATAGCAAACATATAGAGTTGTTTTTTGAAGGAGTCTGCAATAAAGCCAGCGTTTATATTAATGGTGAATTGGCAAAGGAACATTACGGAGGTTTCACCGGTTTTACTGTCAACCTCGATGGGAAAGTGACTTTTGGTAAGAATAATGAGATACTGGTAAAGGTTGATAATAGCAAATATCTGCAGGATAGCATTCCTCCATTCAGTGGTGATTTTAATTTAATGGGTGGTATTTACAGGGATGTATGGTTGATTGCAACAAACAAAACTCATTTTGGTACTGAATTTAATAATCAAGGAGTTTTTTTTAGTATTACTTCCATCAGCGAGAAGTCTGCCCGATATTCCATACAAACACATCTGAATAATTACCAGGCTTCCGGACAGTATTCATTGGAATATACTTTATCATTGAACGGAAAAATTATAAAATCCCAAAAACAAAAACTGCCTCCCATTAATGGGCTTACATCACATACTTTCCAGGATGAGTTGCACTCTCCGCTTTTATGGTCACCGGAAAATCCGCATTTATATCAATTGGCGGTACAATTGAAAGATCAAAAAGAAGAAGTAATTGATGAAGTTTCACAAAACATCGGTTTTAAATGGGTGGGCATCAGCGATAAGCATGAATTCTTATTAAATGGTAAGCCGTACAAATTAAAAGGTGCATCCCGGCACCAGGATTACAAAAACATCGGTTGGGCATTGACAGATGCTATGCATGTAAAGGATATCGAACTGATGAAAGAAATGGGTTGTAATTTTTTACGTATTGCTCACTATCCGCAAGACCCTGCTATTTATGATGCCTGCGACAGACTCGGCCTGATTACCTGGAGTGAAATTCCTGTTGTAGATAAAGTAGTTAACAACAAAACATTTTTTGATAACAGTGCTTTGATGATGTCCGAAATGATCTTCCAGAATTACAATCATCCATCTATCGCCATCTGGGGATATCATAATGAAGTAAGGAATTTGGATACCGTGTCAATAGCCAATGCAAAAATGCTGAACAACCTGGCAAAGAACATGGATAAACAAAGACTTACGGCCATTGCCTTTGAAAGTAATATTGATGCACCATATTTCTCCAACCCATTGTTAAAAGAAGTGCTGAGTATTGCAGATATTAACGGATACAATGTGTACCAGGGCTGGTATAGAGGAAGGCATGAAGATATAGGAAGATTCATGGACACTTTGTATGCATACAATCCAAAGAAATCGATTATGCTGAGTGAGTATGGCGCAGGGAGCATCATTAATATTCATTCATACAAACCAACCTTGTTTGATTTCAGTGAAGAATATCAGTGCAATTTTCATGAATCATACATCAAAGCCGGCAATATCAAACCATGGATGATTGGTTTCGCCATTTGGAACTTTATAGATTTTCAACGGGACGGAAGGGAAGATGTAATTCCGAACATAAATAAAAAAGGAATGTTGACAACGGACCGTCAACCCAAAGATGTTTTTTATTATTATCAATCCCAATGGAGCAAAAAACCTTTTGTGTATATAGCAGGTAAGCATTGGATCAACAGAATCGGATTATGTAAAAACAAAAAAGAGCAATTCATTATTCCTTTGACTGTTTATTCCAATCAGAAAAAACTTATGTTATACCAGGATGGAATTGAGTTGGGTTATATAGAATCTGATAACGGAAAATTTCAATGGGAAGTAAATGTTTCAGATGGTGAAAACCAGTTTGTATGTCAGACTATGGATGGAAAATATTCTGATGTCATTAAGATCAGTTATCAATTAATTGATACAACAACTTTTTCAAATAATTCAAATTGGGAACAACTGAATTTCAATACTGGCCAAAGCCGAACTTATTTCACCGATGTAAAAAGCAGGGAACAATGGATGCCGGATAAACCTTATTCAACTGGTACCTGGGGATATGTTGACGGAAAAATCTGGAATACATGGCCTTCATCAGCATGGAATGGTATCAGAGAAGGTATTCATAAACCTATTGCCAATTCAGATAATGAGCCTTTGTTTCAAACATTTGTTGAAGGATTGACAGCTTGGAAAGCCGATGTGCCTGCAGGAAAATACAGGGTGACTTTACTTTTATGTGAACCATTTACAGCCAGACAAAGAAATAATGAAGCAAGGATCTTTTCAGTTAGTTGTAATGGTGAAAAATGGTTATATAATATGAACCTTGAAAAGGAATTTGGTGTTCAGTCGGCTGCTATTTTTGATAAAGAAATTATTGTTAAAGAAGGCGAAGGAATTAATATAATGTTCAATGGTATAAATGGAAAAACGATCTTGAATGCAGTAAGTATTCGGAAACTTCAATAACATGCTTATGAAAAAAGGCGTATTGATTTTTATTTTGCTATTCGGAATTGTTTTTTTGTCGCAGGCACAAAAGATCAAAAAGCCGATGAATATCATATATATTTTAAGTGATGATCATCGCTATGATTTTATGGGGTTCACCGGTGCTGTTCCGGGTCTGGAAACACCGGGCATGGATAAAATGGCAAAAGAAGGTGCTCATGTAAAGAATACATTTGTTACAACAGCACTTTGTTCTCCCAGCCGTGCATCTATCTTAACTGGTCAGTATGCACATACACATACGGTAGTAGACAACTCCGCTCCGCTGCCGAACAATCTTACTTTCTATCCGCAATATTTACAAAAGAAAGGTTACAAAACAGCTTTCATGGGAAAATGGCATATGGGTAATACCGGAGATAATCCCCAGCCCGGTTTTGATGAATGGGTGAGTTTTGAAGGGCAGGGAAAATATTTTGGTAATACATTAAATGTGAATGGGAAAAGAGAAGCCTTAGACAGTAATAATTACATCACTGATGAATTGACAACGAGGGCACTGAAATGGATGAACAATGTCAAAGACAAACCTTTTGCCATGTATCTTTCTCACAAAGGGGTTCATGCAGAATTTATGCCGGCAAAAAGACACCAGGGAAAGTATAAAGATCTGCCAGTGATGAGTCCGCAATCCATGTATTTAACTGTTACTGACAGCAGCAAGCAGTATGGAATTGTTACACCACCAAAAACCACAGTCAATTATAAAGATATACCAAGATGGGTACGGGAACAACGTTATAGCTGGCATGGGGTAGATTATATGTATCATGGCCAGATACCGTTTAATGAATTCTATCATTTATACCTGGAAACACTTTTAGCTGTTGATGAAAGCATTCAATCGGTGATAAAATGGGTAGAAGATAATGGCCTGAAGGAAAATACGATGGTGGTGTATATGGGGGATAATGGATTTCTCTTTGGCGAACATGGATTGATTGATAAAAGAAATGCGTATGAAGAAAGTATGAGAGTTCCACTATTAGTATGGGCGCCGGGAATGGTAAAAGCCAGTTCCGTAATCCCTCAAATGATTCACAACATTGACCTGGCACCGACATTTTTAGAATTGGCAGGAATAGAAAAGCCTTCTCAAATGCAGGGACAATCTTTTCTTTCCTTATTAAAAGGAGAAAATATTGCATGGAGGGATAAAGTGTTTTATGAATACTACTGGGAGCAGGCATTTCCGCAAACACCTACTACGTTTGCTGTGAGGTCAGATAAATACAAATACATTGCTTATAATGGTATTTGGGATATCAATGAACTTTATGATCTTGAAAAAGATCCTTATGAAATGAATAACCTGATCCGTAACAAAGAGTTTGATAAAATAGGTTTGCAATTAAGAAATGATCTGAACGAATGGCTGGAGAAAACAAACGGTTTGCAGATTCCTTTAAAGAAGCAACAGGGAAGAAAGATTGATAATTTATATAGAACAACTTATTAAAAATTATATAAATGAAAAAACTTATTGGATTTTTTGCACTTGCAATTGCTTTTATAGGAGATGTAAACAGCCAAGACCTTTCCTTGTATCAAAAAAAATGGATGGTGCAGAATGGTGATACATTGCCATATCGTATTCTATTACCCGAAAATTATGATAGCACTGTAAAATACCCGGTCATTTTCTTTTTGCATGGTGCTGGAGAAAGAGGTAATGACAATCAGAAACAATTAGTACATGGTGGTAAGCTATTCCTGAAAGAGGAGGTGAGAAAAAATTACCCGGCAATAGTTGTTTTTCCGCAATGCCCAACCAATAACTATTGGGGCAATTTACTCCGCACTCATGATGATAAGGGGAAAAGGACTTTTGATTTCCTGGAGGATGGCCCACCCGGCAGATACATGGTTTTATTAATGGAGTTGGTTCAATATGTTTTCGACAAATACCCGGTTAATAAGAAACAGGTTTATGCAGGTGGTTTGTCAATGGGTGGAATGGGTGTTTTTGAGTTAGTTAAAAGAATGCCGAAAACATTTGCTGCCGCTTTCCCCATTTGTGGTGGTGCTAATCCGGCTACAGCATCTAGATTAAAGAAGACCAATTGGTGGGTTTTTCACGGCGCAAAAGATGATGTGGTACCACCTTATCACTCAGAAAATATGGTGGAAGCCTTAAAAAAGGCAAAGGCAAAAGTAAAATTCACTTTATATCCTAACGCCAATCATAATAGCTGGGATCCTGCATTTGCAGAACCTGAGTTACTAAGTTGGTTGTTTAGCCGGAAAAGATAATTATTTCAATTCTTCAAATTCAATATACTCCCCGGCCTTCACTTTAGGCTCCTGCTGTGGTTGGCTGGCCTGGTTGGCTTGGTTTTGTTGGTGGCGCATATGTTCCTGCATCCGCTCCTGCATTTCTCCGAACCCTTTTTTTATTTTTTTGCTGGCCATGTAAACGGGAATCACTAGTTTGAAGATGATTTGATATAATATGTAAGCCAACAGGGCAAATAATACATATTTCATACTGTAAAGGTAAGAATGTCATTTTAGCCATTACCCGGCATTCACTGCTGTTTACCGAAAAATTAACCGGATTCAGGTTTTTGCAGCCAGTTTTTGGCTGTAATAGCTAATTACTTTACATTTGCACCGGAAATAGCAGTAAGAAGGGAACGAGGCCGTTCCCTTCTTCTTTTATACAACATGAACGGAGAAACACAAATAAAGGCTCTTGAACAAAAGGTGGAGGCTTTGATCAGCGATGAACCTGGTTTTTTCCTTGTGGAAGTAAGGATAAAGCCTACGAATAACATTAAAGTGTTTATTGATGGCGACCAGGGCATCAGTATTGATAAGCTGGTGAGCTATAACCGCCGCTTGTATCGCCAATTGGAAGAAGAAAATATGTATCCGGATGGTGATTTTTCACTGGAAGTCTCATCACCCGGTTTAGATGAACCGTTGAAACTGAACAGGCAGTATCAAAAGAACATAGGCAGGTTTGTGGAAGTAACAGATAAGGAAGGATTAAAGAAAGAAGGGAAATTGATGGGTGCAACGGATTCGGAAATAATAGTAGAAGAAATAAAAGGCAAAGGGAAAAAAGCAGAAATAGTTCAGCACACTATTTCATTTGACAATATAAAAACAACAAAAATTCAAATTAAATTTTAAACATCAGTTCTGAGAAACAGAGCTGATTTCAAATTTCATTTTTTATGTCAAGTATTAATTTGATTGATGCATTTCAGGATTTTAAAGAGGCGGAAAATATTGACCGTCCTACCATGATGAAAGTGGTGGAAGATGTATTTAAAACCCTGCTCAGAAAGAAATACACCAGCGACGATAACTTTGATGTGATCGTTAATGCAGAAAAAGGTGACCTGGAGATTATTCGTCACAGGATGATTGTAGAAGACGGACAAGTAGAAGATCCTTTAACTCAGGTAGCTTATTCTGATGCTATAAAAATTGAACCTGACTTTGAAGTTGGTGAAGAATTATATGAGCCGATTGATCTGTATGATTTTGGCCGTCGGGCCATTCTTGCTGCCAAGCAAACATTGGCCAGCCGGATTAGTGACCTGAAAAAGAATGTATTGGCTAAAAAATACGGTGACCGTATTGGCGAAATCATTAGTGCAGAGGTATACCAGGTTTGGAAAAAAGAAATTCTGCTGTTAGATGAAGAAGGAAATGAACTCATCCTTCCCAAAAGTGAACAGATACCTCAGGATTACTTTAAGAAAGGAGAAAATATCCGTGCTGTGGTAAGAAGAGTGGACATGAAAAACAATAATCCGGTAATCATTCTTTCCAGAACGGCGCCTGAATTTTTAGCCAAATTGCTGGAGATTGAAGTACCGGAAATCTTTGACGGGTTGATTGTTATAAAGAAAATTGTGAGAGATCCGGGAGAAAGAGCTAAAGTTGCTGTAGAATCTTATGATGACCGTATTGATCCGGTAGGTGCATGTGTAGGTATGAAAGGAAGTCGCATACACGGAATAGTAAGAGAATTGAAAAATGAGAATATTGATGTGATCAACTGGACAAGCAATATCCAGTTATTGATACAACGTTCATTAACGCCGGCAAAGATCACCAGTATGGAACTGGATAATGAAGCTAAACATGCAAATGTTTACCTGAAACCTGACCAGGTTTCCCTGGCTATTGGCCGCCGTGGTGTCAACATTAAGCTGGCATGTGAGTTAACAGGGTACGAACTGGATGTGTACCGGGATAATGAAGGCGAAGAAGAGGAATTTGATATTGACCTTGATGAATTTAGTGATGAAATTGAAACCTGGGTTATTGATGAGTTGAAAAGGGTAGGTTGTGATACCGGTAGAAGTGTATTGAACCTTACTCCTGAGGAACTGGAAAGAAGAACTGACCTGGAGAAAGAAACCATTGAAGAAGTTAGAAAGATATTGAAAGAAGAATTTGAAAACGAATAAATGAAGTCAGTAATGTCATATTAGTCAGATAAGTCAATAGGAGGTCCCTTTTACTTGTTCGATATATGACTGATATGGCCTTCATGACTTAAATGACAATTTAAAAAAACGAATGGCAGAATTAAAACTTCCACGATTATTAGCTGCGGCGAAAGAATTCAACGTAGGACAGGACACCATCATTGATTTCCTGATCGGGAAAGATTTTCCCAAAGATGACCTCAAGCCCACTTCCAAACTAACGGAAGAGATGTACCGTGCCTTGCAGCAGGAATTTCAGAGTGACAAGGCAGCTAAGCTGAAGAGTGATATGGTGGACCTTCCCAAAGGGAATATTGCTGAAGCAAAGAAGAAAAAAGAGGAAGTTGAGATCACTTTTAAGAAAGATGAAAAGCCGGCTGCCAAACCAAAAAAAGAAGAGCCGGCAAAAGAAACGCAGGAAAAAGAAGAAGCTGCTCCAGAAGAAGTAAAGCCTGTAAAGAAATCTAAGAAAGAAGAAGGAAAAGAAGAAGAGATAAGTAAGATAGAAGCTCCTGAAGTAGAAGGCCCAAAAGTGGTGAAGAAGATTGACCTTTCTACAATTGATTCATCTACTCGTCCTAAAAAAGGGGTAAAGGCTAAAAAAGAAGAGAAGGTTGAAGAAGAGGATAAGAAGAAAATTATCAAAGTAAAGTCCAAAAAAACAAAAGAAGAAGAAGCACCGATAGTTGAAGAGGTTAAACCCGAAGAAACAACGGCACCTGCTGAAGAAGATCAGCCTGCGGTCATTGAAAATATAGAAAGACAGAAACTATCAGGACCGAAAATATTAGGTAAAATAGACCTGCCTGCTGATAGTGATACCCGTCCGGTAAAAGAAGAGAAGAAAAAAAGAAAACGTATCCCTATTGAGAAAAAAGATAACAAGAGAGAAATATTCATTAATAAAGACACGGGTGGTGACAGAAGGCAAGGTGGCCAGGGTGGCAATTTTACAAGAGGAAGAGGTGCTGCAGGCGGTCGTGGCAGAGGTACAGTTGTTCGCAGGGAAGAAAAACTAATTGACGAAAAAGAAATACAAGAAAAGATCAGGGAAACACAAGCCAAACTCTCAGGTGGTGGTGGCAAAGGCAAGAGTCTGAAAGCAAAACTACGTCGTGAAAAAAGACAGGAACTGGCAGATGCGCAGGGAGAAATGGTGGATGATAACAAGCTGCGGGTTACAGAGTTTATCAGCGTTAGCGAACTGGCAAACCTGATGGACGTAAGCTTTGCTGATGTAATCAGTAAATGTATGAGCCTTGGTATCATGGTATCTATCAATCAGCGTCTCGATGCTGAGGTAATAGAATTAGTAGCCAGCGAATTTTCATATGACGTAGAGTTTATTGATATGGAAAAGCAAATGGAAATGGAGGAAGATGAAGATGAGGATGATGCTGATGAATTACAACCAAGATCGCCTATCGTAACTATTATGGGCCACGTTGACCATGGTAAAACATCACTGCTTGACTATATCCGAAGTGCCAATGTGGTAGCCGGTGAAGCCGGAGGTATTACACAACACGTTGGTGCATACCAGGTAGAATTAGACAATGGAAAGGAGATCACTTTCCTTGATACTCCCGGTCACGAAGCCTTTACGGCAATGCGGGCCAGGGGTGCAAAAGTTACAGATATAGCAGTAATTGTAATTGCAGCAGATGATGCCGTGATGCCGCAAACCCGTGAGGCAATCAGCCATGCTCAGGCTGCGGGAGTGCCAATGATTTTTGCTATTAATAAAATTGACAAAGACGGAGCCAATCCGCAAAAAATATATGAACAGCTTTCTTCCATGAACATTCTTGTGGAAGAATGGGGTGGAAAATTCCAAAGCCAGGAAATAGCTGCCAAAAGTGGTTTGAATATTGATAAACTGCTAGAGAAAATATTGCTGGAAGCTGAATTACTTGAACTTAAAGCCAATCCTGACCGTGAGGCTTCAGGAACGATCATTGAAGCTTCATTAGATAAAGGCCGTGGATACGTTGCCACCTTGTTGGTCGAGAATGGGACACTACGTCCCGGCGATCTGATTGTGAGTGGTCAATACTATGGCCGAGTAAAAGCATTGTTCAATGAAAGGAATAAAAGAGAAGAAGAAGCAGGGCCTTCTGCGCCTGCAGTAGTTCTCGGTTTGAATGGTGCACCGCAGGCAGGTGAAAAATTCAAGATATATGAAGATGAGAGTGAAGCAAAAGAAATTGCTAATCGCCGGGCACAGATTTTAAGAGAGCAGGGTATCCGAACCAAGAAGCATATTACATTGGATGAGATCGGCCGTCGTCTGGCATTGGGAAGTTTCAAAGAATTGAAAGTAATAATCAAAGGTGATGTGGACGGGTCTGTAGAGGCATTGAGTGACTCATTACAAAAACTATCTACGCCTGAGATATTGGTAAGTGTAATTCATAAAGGTGTTGGTCAAATCAATGAAAGTGATATTGTACTGGCAGAAGCATCTGATGCGATCGTAATTGCCTTTAATGTACGTCCATCATTACAGGCATCCAGAATGGCCGAGAATGCAGGTATAGAAATAAAGATGTACTCAATCATCTATAATGCTATTGAAGAAGTGAAGAGTGCCATGGAGGGAATGCTGGAACCGAAGATGCAGGAAAAAATTGTCGCTAATGTGGAGATAAGGGAAGTTTTCAAGTTTGATAAAGCTACAGTAGCCGGTTGTTATGTACTCAGCGGAAAAATAAAGAGGGATTCTAAGATCCGTCTTATCCGTGATGGTATTGTTATTTATCCAACCGGTGAAGGAGCCAGTGCTGAATTAGGTTCACTGAAACGATTTAAGGATGATGCAAAGGATGTATCAACAGGAATGGAATGTGGTTTAACTATTAAAAATTATAGTGATATAAAAGTGGGTGATATTGTAGAGGCTTACGAAGAAGAAGAAGTAAAGAGAACATTATAATAAACAAGACCTTCTCTTTGTCATCACACAGAAACTTTTGTTAAATACCCCGCTTACACAATAATTGTTTTAAAGGGGAAAGTACTTTTGATACTTATGCAATACGCAAAACGAATATTAACAGCAGGTCTTGCCTTATTTATCTTTTCTGTATCTGCTTTAGCGCAGCCACAAAAAGTGGCCATAGATAAGATTGCAGGCATTGTGGGTGACAGGATCATCCTTCTTTCAGATATAAAAAACTCAATAGCTGATATTGCCCGCCAGGGTGGTAATGTTCCGGATAATGCTGAATGCCTTATCATGGAGCAGGCACTTATTTCAAAAGTACTGATGATACAGGCCGAAAAGGATTCATTACCTGTTTCTGATGAAGAAGTGGAAGCAGAACTGGATCAAAAGATACGTTATTACATAAACCAGTTAGGCAGCCAGCAGGCTTTGGAAGAAATGGCCGGTAAAACTGTTTACCAGATAAAAGATGATGCAAGGGAATCAGTAAAAGAACAGAAGCTGGGATCGGCTATGCAGCGGAAAATAGTTGATAATGTAAGAATGACACCGGTCGAAGTAAAAGCATTTTTCGACAGAATTCCCAAGGACAGTTTGCCATACTATGAGTCAGAACTGGAAATAGGCCAGATTGTTATATTTCCAAAAGCATCTCGTGATATTGAACAATATGTATATGGTGAAATGCTGAACTATAAAAAACAGATTGAAACAAAGATCACTACGTTTGATAAACTGGCTAAGCAGGTTTCAGATGATCCAGGAAGTAAAGACCGTGGAGGCCAATACCAGATCAACAGGAATGAAAAAACATGGGATCCTGTATTTATGTCAACCGCTTTCAGGCTGAAAGAAGGTGAAATTTCTGTTCCTGTAAAATCAAAGTTTGGTTATCATTTGATACAAATGGTGCAGCGAAACGGTGATGATGCTATTGTTCGTCACATTTTGCGTATACCGCCTGTGACGGAAGATGAATTGAATCAGGCAAAAACAAAATTAGATACGGTTCGATCTAAAATAGTCGCAGGTACAATTGCATTTAATGAAGCCGCATTTAAATATAGTGATGATGAAGCAGCAAAGTTTTCAGGGCCATTTATTACAGGCAGGGATGGGTCCACTTACGTTACAATTGATCAGTTGGATAAAGGAATGGTTAGTATGCTTAGCAAAATGAAAGTGGGTGATATTTCACAGCCTACCTCTTTTGAAGATGAGCAAGGTAAAAAAGGTGTAAGGATCGTTTATTTGAAATCAAGATCTGAACCTCATCGTATGAATTTGCAGGATGATTACAGCAAGATATCACAATTTGCATTGGAAGAGAAGAAAAGTAAAGCACTAGATAAATGGCTGGCTGAAAAGATTCCAACCTATTACATCATGGTGGATGATGATATGGTAAAAGAATGTCCTACCTTGATCAAATACGCTTCGGATAAAAAATCATTTTAAAGAATATTTTAAAAATAGTAGAAAGCCGTTACAGATGTAACGGCTTTTCTATTATATAGTTATGATTATCCGGAAATATCTTTATAAAAAAACCAATATGATTAATTTTATGGTCCTGCTAAATTCATATAAAGAGGGTCGTTGATAATGCTACAAAATAATATACCGGAAAATAATTTACCTGAACGATACAGAGCATATGAACAAAGTGCTGAAGGCCTGTGGATGTTTCAGTCAGACAAACCTGTTTCGGTTAAGAAATCTAATGACTATTTGATCAAATTCTGGGAAGAAAATTGTTACCTGGCAGATTGTAATGATAACATGGCAAAAATGTATGGATTCGAAAAGAGAGAGGAGATATTGGGAACAAAATTGAATGCATTGATCGACTTTTCTGATCCTGAGTGGATACAAACCTTACATCGTTTTATTGAAAACGGGTTCACTATTAAAAATTTTGAAACAAAAGAACCAGACAGAAATGGCAATCTAAAATATTTTATGAATGCCATGGTTGGAATAGTTGAAAACGAAATGCTGCAAAGGGTTTGGGGCACCCAACAGGATATTACTGAAATGAAAAGGGCAGAACATCAATTACAGCAAAGTGAATTGTTTTACCGCAACCTCATTTCAGAGTCTTTAGATGGGATTATCCTGACTGATGAAAACGGGTTAATTAGTTTTGTTTCGCCACGCATTACATCAATATTGGGGTATTCGGTTGATGAAGTGCTTGGGAACATAGTTTTTGATTTCGTACACCCTGATGACAGAAACTGGGCTATCACCACTTTTAGGGATGAACTTTTGTCGAAGCAAAATGTAAAGTTTATAAATATAAGGTTGATCAATAAACAAGGCGAATTGATCTGGTGCATGGTCAGGGGGCACAATATGTTCAAAAATTCCTACGTAGGGAAAATGGCCATTTACTTTTCCGATGATAGTCTTCGAAAACAAGCTGAAGATGCTCTTATTAAAAGTGAAAAAAGATATAGAGAGCAGGCTACTATCCTGAATAACGTAACCGATGTTATTGTAACTACAGATTTAAAAAGGAATATTACATCCTGGAATAAAGTAATAGAAAAACTCACGGGTATTGCTTCTAAAGATGCTTTAGGCCGGCGGTTCAGAGATGTTTTGGATTCTTCTTATGCTCCTTTTACACATGACCAGGTTGCCGAAATTGTAATGAAGGAAGGAATATGGCGTGGAGAAATTTCATTTACCGGCAGTGATGGCGAGAAAAAATACATCCTTCACACTGTTTCAATCATAAAGTCTTACGATGGGGAAAACATCGGAATGCTCGGTGTTGGCAAAGACATTACTGATAGAAAAAAAGCTGAAACCCGGATGCTTGAAAGTGAGCAGTTTTTCCGAAAACTAAATTACTATTCCATTGATGGTATAATAATGTCTGACAGGGATGGGATAATTACATACAGTGGCCCCTCCGTTGAACGAATTTCAGGATATAACCCGGCTCAACTCTTAGGAAAAAATGTTTTTGACTTTATTCATCATGAAGATATATCGGCTGCATCAGATGCTTTTACAAAAGAGCTACACAAACAATCTGTGCTGAACTATATTTTTTTGCGGCTAAAACATTCTTCAGGAGAATGGATCTGGTGTACTGTGCGGGGACATAATCTTCTTGATGTGGCGGGATTAAATTCATTCGTCATTTACTTTACTATTGATACAGAAAGAAAACAGGCAGAGGACAGGCTGCGGAAAAGTGAACAGGGTTTCAGGAACCTGATTTAT
>CAYVSH010000016.1:0-34349 GCA_964453625.1 uncultured Chitinophaga sp. | reverse complement strand
AAATGGTACGTTGATAATCATTTCTATGTTTCAGTTAAAAAACGAATTGAAAATTTGGAAGCAATTAAAAAGGCAAACAGGCTGTTCTTATTTCATGAGGCTTTGCACTACCATAAACACAAGCTCACCACAGCAACCGCTAATAACATTGGCAGTTTTCCAAAGGTTCTTGAAACGGCAGATTACCAGGCAGATGTTTATGGTCTTCTAAACGAATATTCTTATGGAAGTAAAGCAGGATATGATGTCAGCGATGTAAAAAAGTATTTCCTGAACAACATTGATACAGCAACTGAAACTATGTGGTCATTTGATGATCGAGGTAAACAGTTGGAAGAAATGCAAATTCGTAGAGTGAGCCGGTATCTGATATGGTATTGGCAATATGTACAAATTGAAAAATTTGGCAACAACCTAGATGAGATTATTCGGATTTTGGAGGAAAAACCAGTCATTGAAATTAATGGACTTAAAACAAAAGAACTTAATAACAGGTTTTTTTACGACCTCAACAAGCGTAATTCAAAATACCTGGAGATTGGTATATTTAAAGACAATGAGGTTGTAAGACATGGTAGTGCTTCAAATATGCCAATTGAAAGTTTAGTGGAAGGATTAAAGCAGATGAACGGAGACCTGATAAAAGAAGTATTACGAAGTTTTAGAGATGCTTAGAAACAAAGAATTTCAAAAAAATTCGATATATTTGTTCTTGTAGGTAGAAACTGAAAAGAAGCGAATAAAAGTGACAAATATCAAAGTTCTTTAAAATAGCGACACTAGACTGACACACATGGTCTATAACGAATTAATAGCCACGGATTGAAGATTCCAGTCCCGGGCACAAATAAAAGCCCTGTCTTAAATAAGACAGGGCTTTTATTTACTATTTGATTTAGTTTATTCTTTCACCACTTTCACTGTACTTTCTTTTCCATCATTCATTACCCTTACAAGATAAACACCTGCCGGTAATGATGCTATATCCAGGGTTGTATTTGTCTGGCCGCTGGTTTGCTGCATTACCATTTTGCCATACATGTCAAACAGTTTAATGTCTGCCATTCCCCTGATAGTTGGAACTTTTACATTGATCAGAGAAGCAGTCGGATTCGGGAATACGCTGATCTTATTTTCTACAATCAGTTCTTCTCCCCTTGAAGCAGTTCCGGTAGCAACCCGTAATGTATAACAATTAGTTGCGTTGTTAGCATTATTATAACCATACACTCTTACAAAATAAGTTCCTGCTGTGTAAGTCCTGGTAATGGTTTCATTGGTTGTACCTCCGTTTTGAGATGTAGCTAACTGAGTAGTTCCATTGCTGCTGTACAAGCGGATATCGTAGTCTGCAGGCAATGTAGTTAAAGTGATCGTAGCAGTTCCACCAGTTGTTATTGTGAACCTGTAGTAATCATTATCACCGCTTGGACTTATCAACCCTTTTATATCTGTATTTAATGGAATAGTAGCAGCACCGCCTGAAGTTCCATTTGTCGAGTTATCATAACTGCTTGCACAACTTGTAGCCACCGGTGTTACCGTTGCGGTAATGGTGTAACAAGTGGCACTAAAGGCTCCGTTATATCCAAACACCCTGATATAGTAAGTGCCAGCAGACTGGTTTGTTAGTGATACTGTTTCCGTAGCAGTTGAACTTGTTCCTGAACCTATTTGTGTTCCACCGCTATTATAAATGATCAAGTCAAAGTCAACACCAGATGGACCAGCTAAACTAAATACATTATTCGAACTAGAAGTAGTAACCACACGGAAATAATCATTATCAGTTGAAGTTGTGATTGCTGCTGAATTAGCTACACCTGCAGAAATTGTAGCTGCAGCTGCTATAGATTCATTCGGCTCGAAAGCAGTTGCACAACCTGAGGCAGTTTGTGTAGTAAACTGTGACTGTGTATAGCTGCTACTGTTACCGGAACAATTTGCCCTTACCCTCCAGTCGTACAACGTTGAAGATGACAGTCCGCTTATGTTAGCTGATGTAGAAGTTGTACCAGTTACTGCACTCGTCCAGGTTGATGTTGCATTGGTTTTATAATCCACATCATAAGAAACTGCGCCACTTACAGCTGTCCAGCTTACAGTTGCACTACTAGTTGTAACGGAAGAACTGCTTAATCCAGTTGGTGCATTACAAGCAGGAGTTGAAGTTGTAAACTGCATCTGTGTATAAACGCTGCTGCTGCCTGAGCAATTGGTTCTTACTCTCCAGTCGTATAATGTAGATGCTGATAAACCACTCAGGTTAACTGATGTAGAAGTTGTACCAGTTGCTGCATTCGTCCAGGTTGATGATGCATTGGTTTTATAATCTACATCGTAAGAAACAGTACCACTTACAGACGTCCAGCTAACTGTAGCTGCTGAAGAGGTGATGCCAGATGAACTTAAACCAGTCGGGCTGCTGCAACTTGAGCCAGCCGTAATTGTAAAATTCGTATTAGAAATATCAAAAAAGATATTGTCTACTGCTTCCACTTTTATTCTTGCGGTTGATGTAGGAGTATTAGGTATCGTTACTGTTTGCGAGCCATCATTGGGAGTGCTGGCAATTAATACTGTTGGGAAAGTTTGTCCACCGTCAGTTGACAAGGATATTTTCACATTGGCACAACTTACCGGGGAAGCAGTAGTGTTTGCTACTGCCCATGTAATCGTCTGAGTTGAATTTCCTGCCCATGATACAGCCGTATTAGGTGAAGTAACAGAGAAAGGGCCAGATGTGTTGCTTACTGTTACCACAACATCATCAAACTGTGTTTGTCCTACCGATACCGGTGATGTAGAACTATAAGGAGCATTGTCCCTTACAGTCAATCTGAAGTTTAATGTTCTTGATACAGAACTTAATGCTTCACTGTTAGCACCTGCATCACCACCAGTTAATGGTCCTGAAACTAACTGACCTGCGAGAATCGTTGAAAGTTTAGGAAAATATCTTATTGCAGATGTGGTTGGCAAAAATGATATCCAGTTAGGCCCTGTTGCTTTGGTCGGACTGGCTACACTGCTTGATCCTGTTTGAGAAGATGAAGCATTATCATTTTGTTCCCAGCAATAAGTCAATACATCACCTGGATTGGCATCTGTAGCTGACCCAGTAAGAGCAAAGGGTGTGCTGATTGGGATTGTGTAATTAGGCCCGGCATTGACCACAGGTGTGGCATTAGCCAGGGTTGTCGTTACCGGACAGGTTTTTGTTGCCAGATTAGCTTGTATTTGTGCAATAGATGCCTGGTGAAAAATATCAATAGAATGAGGAGCAAGATCCTGGCTAGTAATACCAGCATAACCCATGATAGTGATACCAGAACCTGGTTCTTTATTAACACCGGTTCCTTCATTGCTCATGGAAAATGTATGATTGGCTCCAAGCTGGTGTCCTACCTCATGAGCAACATAATCTATATCGAAGTTGTCACCCTGAGGAATGCCATCGTTTGGTGAAGTGATTCCGGCGCCTTTACCCAGTGAATTATTATTAGCAGGATTTACACAAACACAGCCAATACAACCGGCATTCCCGCCACCGCCGGATGCACCAAACATATGGCCGATGTCGTAATTAGCATTACCAATAACGTTTGTCAGTGTTTGCTGCAACTGCAGGTTCCATTGGCTTAAGGTGGTAGAATAAGGATCTGTAGAGGGGTTGTAATAAATAACAGATGTTGTATTTGAGATCAAATTCAGGTGTAATGCGAGGTCTCTTTCATACACCCCATTACAACGTGTAAGTGTGGCATTAAAAGCAGCTAACACTAAAGAAACCTGTGCTGAACTGGTAGCCCCAAAATAATTGGAGTATTCAGCATTACAAGATTGAGCCAACCTCATTGTTTTCAGATCTCCACCTGATCTGCCGGTTAAGTTTAAATTATTTACCTGTGTGTTGATTCCTTCTGCAAGACGCTGGTCTGGTGTAGAACATATCCATGCCAATCCTCCGGTAGTTCTTTGAGATTTAAAAACAGCATAAACCCTGTGGTCTGCAGAATAAGCTTCAATGAACTCATTTTCCATTCCCGTTCTGAATACCATGGTTTGGATTCCCTGCGGGGAATAGCTCAACTTTAAAGTTGCAGACCTGTCTGTGATACCTTTTCCTGAAAAAGCCCTTATCTCTGGAAAACGGGCTTGTAGTTCAGGTTCGAAGTTAGAGGCTTCATAAATTTCAAACTGTTCAATTTCCCCATTTGCATTAGGAAGGGAAATAATAGTTGAATGTGCTGATGCATTGTCAACTACTTTGAATAGTTCACCTCGCAGCAAGTTTGTGTTCAGATCAAATAATTTAAATGTCTTTGGAAAAGAAATTCTCGCAACTGCTTTGTCCGTTGTTATCTTTTCTGCATCTATGTGTGAAGACCAGTAATTGGTCTCCTGTGCTGTCGCTGTATATATTACTGTAAAGCACAGTACAAACAGTACAATTTTTTTCATATAGTCTTTAGTTTTAGTGAGGGGCAAAAAATCAAGCTTCCGAATGTAAATTTTTATTTCAAACAACCATTAGTAGAAATACGGTGTAAACCCCTATGTGAATAAATTTTACAAAGTGCTGACGGAGGTTGTTGGAGGAAAATATTGTGTACTAAATGCACAAAAGTGGTGAAGTTGATTACCTTTCCAACTCCTCCATATAGTTAATGATTGCCCGCCTGATATCCGATCTTGGGTCTATCAGGTCTGTAAAAACAGGATACACTTTTACGACTTCCGGGTTGTCTTTGGTAAGAAAATTCAGGTTAGCTTCGCCTCCAGTAATAAGAAAATCGCTAATGGCTATTTTGTAGACCTTATTTACATCCAACGGCGAACTTTTAAAAGTCCAGCTATTAGTTACACTGTCTTTTATTACCGAAGAGGAATATTGTAGAAAGCCTCCATTTCCCCAGTTCTTTTTTCCAGCATCCAATATTTTGATAAGAAGACTTCCTTTCATTTCCACCTCCATAATAGAACCCCCAAAAGGTAGGCTACGGATAATGTCATATTGGGTAACGGGTAATTGCAAAATATCATCTACCCGGATTGAACCTGAATTTACAATGGCTACATCAGCTGTTGGGGACGCCTTTTCCATAGCCTGCACAATCAGCTTTGTAAAATTTGTTTTCGTCGTTCTGATGTATGCTTCCCTCCCATCCAGTGGTTCTCCATTTGCCATACAGATCTTAGATGCTTCAAAACCAAGTGATGCATAATTGGCATTACCAATCTCAGTCCATTTTTTAACTACTACATCTGTTTCTTCATCAAAAGGAATGGTTTCATTAATGTCAATGATCTTTGTATCCACATTTATTCCCTGATCTTTTTTATTTATTTGAAGCTTCAGGATATAAGCTGATTTCGCATTGGCATCTGCCTTGGTTATGTAAACACTGCCAATTTTTGCATAATGCCGTTCATGTTCATGGCCGCCGATGATCAATGCCAACCCTGGAATTTGTTTGGCCATTTTTATGTCATCTTCCAGCGACTGGTGAGTAATAGCAATCACCGCATCACATTTATCTTTCAAGGCATCATAACCTTTTTGTGCAGCAGAAAATACATCTGTATAACTTACATAAGAGGCTTTATTAAAAGGCAGCGTCAATCCCAGATAACCGATTCTGGCAGTTGTACCATCTGCATCTTTTAATTCCATTATATACGACTCAGGAAAAGGTTCGCTGCCCTCTTTGGTTTGCTTTACAAATGGAGAAACCCCTTTACCTGTTTTATGAAAAGTGTTAGTTGATATCCATTTAAAACCTGATTCGTTAATGCGGCTTTGTACTTCTGATTCAGATATATCAAATTCATGATTACCAAACACTGCAAAATCAACACCGGCAACATTCATTGCATCTACCATTTGCCTGCCCCTGATCCGTACGCCTTCATATTTAAGACTATTATAAACAGAAGGACTTAAAAAATCGCCTGCCATAACAAGGAAAGTATTCTGGTTTTCCTTCAGATATTGTTTCTTAACCGTTGCCACCCTTGCCATACCACCGGATTTCCCACCATCAAGCGGGGCTATTTCATATACATCATTTACCTGTACAATGGTAAAATCAAGTTTACCGTCATCATCAGAACCGGTTACCTTCTTAGATGAATTACAGGAAATCAGTAACGTTAAAGCAGAGATAAGAAAAAGTCTCACCTTTGTATTGAAACTATATTTTACGAAAGAGAAAAAAGCTTTTAAGCTCATCTGAATAAAAATTTAATAAGGTTATTTAAAGATACTTCAATCCGATTTTTATACTACCAGTAAACTGCATCCTCTTAAATCACTACCATCTACTCTACCAAGCACTTCAAAGCTACCGTTTGCATGAATCTTACCGGCATCATCTGTTGCAATAAAAGCACAGGAATTTATATTAGCAAGATCAATTACATTGATAATTCCCGAACCTGTTTGTTTTACTAAAAAAGGATCTTCTTCATCCCTAACCAATAGTTTCATCCAGGGCGGGGTTGTGAAAATACCATCACTTACAGAATATGCCTGTGACAATAATTCTGTCATCCCATATTCAGAATGTATACTGGCAACATTGAATGCATTTCTTAATACGGTATGTAGTTCCTCTCTTATTATTTCCTTTTTTCTGCCCTTCATCCCACCCGTTTCTATAATTATTGTGTGTTGCAAAGGCATCGGATAACGTTCGGCAAAATCCAATAAAGCAAATGTGACACCTATCAGCAAAGTTTTTTGTTTTGATTTTTCTAACTTAACAATTGCGGCAGAAAGTTTTTCATATTCATCAATATAGAACCCACTTTGTGGATGGCCGCTTTTATTTACCAAACTGTTTACCATGTACACCAATGATGAGTTCCCCTTTTCCAGGTATGATGGTAACAATCCAAGAATACAATATTGGTTAACCGAACCATAAACCATTTCAAAAGACTTCAAAAAACTTTCTTCGTACAATAATAAATCTTTTACATAATGCCGGCTGTTTACCGTTCCGGTAGTGCCGCTACTTTCAAATACAGCACCTGCATTAAACTCCCCAGAAACAATTTTACTGGATTTGAAAAAACTGACTGGCATGAAAGGTATTTTTTCAATTACATTGATTCCTTCGGGATCTTTCTCTATCGCTTGTATATAACTGCGGTAAACAGGGTTATTCTCATACTGAAAACGGAAAATATCAATAGCAAGGTCTTCAAATTCCCCTTTACTTACCTTGAAAATTTTATGATTCCATTGATCCGGCATGGTCATTTATGTTGTTAAATACAGTAAATTTGTTTTATTCAATTATTCCCGATGAAACGTTATTTCTTTCTTTTAACCGTGATACTGATAGTGGCTGTTGCCTGTAACAAAGATAAGTTTCAGACAAAACCTACGCTAAGTATAAAATCAATCAATACTGATATTGTTCCTTTTAACGGCACTTTTGTTGTAAATCTCGAATGTACAGACAAAGAAGGTGATGTTCAGGATTCACTCATAATCATTAAAAGAAGGCTAAATCAAAGAGTAGTGGCAACTATAAGGGATACACTCCGCTATAAGTTCCCTGTATTTCCAACCAATACAAGAACAGAGATACAGGCGACGTTAGATTACCAGAGTATCTTATCAGCATTGAATCCGCCAAACATCCCCGGTTCAAATCCTGTGACAAAAGAACGAGACACACTTATCTTACGTTTTGCCGTCCGTGACATTGCCGGAAATACCAGTGATACCATAGAATCAAGGCAAATCATCGTTATAAGGTAACTTTACCCGGATGGGTAAAAAGATCTTCACTTTTTTTATCAACAGTAATCTATTTATTGCAGGCTGTGCAGTTGCCATGGTTTTTCAAACCAGTCATTTATTAATGAATGGTAACAATAACAGCAATTTTCTTTTCTTCGTTTTCTTTTCCACTATTACCAGTTACAGTTTTCACTGGTATCTTACAACAGGATCCGTTATCCCATCACCAAGAATGGAATGGCTGAAAAGAAACCGGAATATACATCTGCTATTATTTATTGCAGGAGTTATAGGTGCTGGTATCTTCTTTCTGTATCTACTTCCTTATTGGCATTGGTTGTTGCTGTCAGCTTTTATCACATTCCTTTATTCTGCACCAAAAATAAACCATCCCCTTTTCAGGGCTTTGCGAAAGATCGCAGTAGGGAAAACATTATTCCTTGCCTTAGTATGGACCTTTGTAACTACAATTCTTCCTATAGAAATCGCTGAAATGAGATGGAAAGAAGAATTTATTTTTTTTATGGCTCATCGCTTTTTTCTCATTTATGCCATCTGCATCATTTTTGATTATCGTGACAGGGAGGATGATGAGAATGCTGGGGTTCGAAGCCTGATTAGTTTTTTGAGTGAAAAGAATATAAGCCGTTTGTTTTATCTTATAATGTTGCTTTTTATAGCAGCCACTGTAATGTTATACAACTATGATTTTAGCCTGTTAACAATCTTTATTTTATTGCTACCGGGCATTATTACCGTGTCTGTTTACAACTATGCCCGGAAAAATTTCAACGATACCTTATATTATTTTGTATTGGATGGTCTAATGGCCCTCTCATCTTTAATCATGCTGGTACACTTCATTTAATTATTTTTGCAACCTAACCGGAAAACATGGCAAAATCTGTAAAAGTTAAGAAGTCAATCATAACAGTAAATTCTTTAGAATTTTTAAAGAGTTATATCAATAATGCATCTCCTGTTGGATTTGAAACCTGGGGGCAGAAACTCTGGATCGAATACCTGAAACCTTATGTGGATACCCATTATGTAGACCCATACGGAACAGCGGTTGGAGTTATAAATCCTGATCATCCATTTAAAATTGTGATTGAAGCACATGCTGATGAAATTAGCTGGTTTGTAAATTACGTAACCGCCGAAGGGCTTATTTATCTTAAGAGAAACGGTGGTGTGGATCACCAGACAGCACCGGCATCAAGGGTTATCATTCACGGAAAAAAAGGACCGGTAAAAGCTGTATTCGGATGGCCGGCCATACATACGAGAATAGGTAATCCTGATCAGAAAGAACAACAACCAAGAACAGATAACCTCTGGCTGGACTGCGGTGCAAGGAACAGGAAAGAAGTGGAAGCATTAGGTATTCATATAGGTGCTGTAGTTACTTATAGTGACGGATTCGATGAACTGGCTAACGGCAATTATATAGGAAGGGCATTTGATAACCGTGTTGGTGGTTTCATGATCGCAGAAGTAGCAAGGTTGTTAAAAGAAAACAAAAAGAAATTACCATTTGGCTTATATGTAGTGAATGCTGTGCAGGAAGAGATCGGCCTGCGTGGTGCAGAAATGATATCAAGAAGAATAAGGCCCAATATGGCCATCGTTACTGATGTAACACACGATACCACAACCCCTATGATAAATAAAAACATCGAAGGTGATGTGAGCACAGGGAAAGGACCATCCCTATCATATGCGCCAGCTGTACATAATAAACTGTTGGCAATAGTTGAAAAAGTAGCTGCTGATAAAAAAATACCTGTACAATGGAGAGCATTGAGCAGAAGCACAGGAACAGACACTGATTCTTTCGCATACTCAAATGATGGCTGTCCCTCTGTTTTAATTTCTATTCCGCTACGATATATGCATACTACGGTAGAAATGCTGCATAAAGATGATATTGAAAACACAATAAAGCTGATGTATGAAACATTGCTAACTTTATCTCCTAAAACAAATCTTAATTACCTGTGATAAAGTATTTGTTATATATAGATCCGGGAAGTGGCAGTTACCTGCTTCAAGCAATAATTGCAGCGGTATTGGGAGCTACATTCTGGATTAAGATGTCGTGGCAACGCATTAAAGCTTTTTTTGGTGGTAACAAAATAAGAGATGAAAAAGAGAAAGAAGAGAATTTAAATTCTTAAACCATCTTTAGTTTGCCAAGAATATATTGAACTCCTTCCCGGTATGATTCATCGGAATTATAAAATAACTCCTTTGACAATTTTTCTGCTTTAGTACCAAAATCAATTCCAAAAGACTCTATCGCTGCTAATTTATTTTTTAACTCACTTAAATTTTCGGGTGTAAGTGAAATACCAATCTCATTCCTGATCTTATTTTCCAACGGTTCAATTTGCAATTCTTCATAATCAGGATTATTGATCTTTAATGCAGTATCAACGAATAAAACCGGTCTTTTTATACCAAATGCATACTCAAGTGCAATACCTGAACGATCAGTTATTAAAATGTCTGTAACCTTTAATCTTTCAGTAACATCCGGTAGAGTATCGATTTTCATTTGAGGAAAGGATTTCAATAATTTTCGAATTGTATTAAATTCTTTCTTTCTTCTTTTTTCATACTCAGGATGAGAACGTAGGATTACATCATAATTTAATGACGATAATTGCCTTAGCAGTTCTTCAATGCAGGTATCGAAAATGCAACCACTAAACCACGACGGGGCAATCAGAATTACTTTTCTATCATTTGAAAAATCATTTTCCCCCTCTGACAAATCATCAAGCAAAGGATATCCGTATCGTATTAATTCCTTTCTGGAAAGATCATATTTGTCTTCAGCGGCCCGCAATTCTGCAAGTTGATATTCACCCGTACAAAAAACCGCATCATAATTGTTAAATGCTTCTTTCCTATATTGCTGATGTGTGCTTACAGCTGCATGAAAAACATAAATATATGATCCTACAGCAGCTGATCGCTTAAACAAATAATTTCCCAGGTCAGGCATGGTCATTATAAAAACATCAGCCTTTAGTCTTGAAAATAAAAACCCGAGCATCCATTTTACATATATGACTTGCAAACCCGCAGGAGCATTTTTCAGTAATGGATCAGTAGCATCCGAACTCAAATACATTATTTCAATATCTTGCCTCAACAAGTCATTAATCAACTTTGAAAAATACTGGTAATAGTGCCTGCTTTCAGCATAAAAAACTACCTGCTGCTTTTTCTTCAGCAGATTATTTACCTGTTTATATTCGGAAAAAAATCCCATTACAATTGTTCCAGTATAAGTTCTTTTAACCTGTTTCTGTTAAAGCTAACAGGGTTATTTGCAAATCTCTCTTCATTCACTTCATCAAGTAAATCATCTATTACAACCTCTTTGTTAACCTCCAATGAAGCCAGGTCAATTGCCAACCCCGCTTCCTTCATTTTTTGCTTAATAAAATATGCTGTATCTGTCGCATTGCCTTGTCCGAATAAATTGCATAATTCTTTTGGGGCATTATTATATATAAAAAATAAAGGAAGGAACAATCCGACTGCCTGTCCATGTGGAATAATATGATTTGCTGTGAGATAATAAGATAATGCATGAGGGCCTGTAGTCCTGGTGATATTTATTGCTTTACCTGCTACATGTGACGCATACAACATCTTTTCTCTTGCTGTTTCATCTTTGTTGACAACAGCTTTAATGAAATATTCATTCCAAAGAATTATAGCTTGTTCTGCATATTGTTTTGATTCACTATTTGAATTTTTATTCCAGAAAGATTCAACTGCCTGGGCTATCACATCCATTCCTGAAACAGCAGACTGATATGATGGCAAAGAATAAGTGAGCACCGGATCTAATACCGCAATTCTTGGAAGCAAAGATTGATGAACCAATGATTGTTTTTTCTTTCCTGAATAAACAACGGCAAAATGAGTGGCCTCAGTTCCTGAACCAGCCGTTGTTGGAACGGCAACAAAAAAAGGAACTGGTAAACTATCTGCAATACAACGATAGATAATTCCTTTTGCTAAGTCAATAACACTACCTCCACCAATGGCAAGTAGAACCTGATTTGCATTTTTTTTAAATTCATTATGAGCAATTCCAATTTCGTTATCATCAACATTAACTCCCTGCTTAACGAAATGGGAAATCTGCAAGCCCTTTAGGAAATGAAGATAATTTTCCTTTACTAAATGCTTACCAGTAATGACAAAAACTGAATTATAACCTGCTTTCAGAATTGCACTACCAACGTTGTTAATTGAGTTTTTCCCCTCTATTAATTGCTGCATTATCAATCGTGGTTCTTTGGAAAAAGTGAAGTAATAAAACCTTCTTTCCAGTCTGATGGACTACCTGCTGGCCTTCCAAGGTCAGCACGGCTGATTTTATTTATTCTGATCTCAACAAATTGTAAAGTTGATTTTTTCAATCCATTTATTAGCCACTCGTTCAGTTCAACTTCATTTTTTATACATAATATTTCATTGTAGCCACAAGCCTTTGCTACTGCACAGCAATCCATAAAAAAAGCCTCAGTCGGTTGGCCACCTACAGATTCATGGCTGCCATTATTTAATACAATATGAATATAGTTTTCCCATGCATGCTGTGCAATTGCAGGCAAAGAACCCATGTGCATCAGCAAAGCCCCATCGCCATCAAACATTATCGTTTTATCATCTGAACCCAGTTTTATTCCTAAAGCAAGATGGTTGGCATGCCCCATTGCACCAACACTCAATAAATACTTTTTTATTTTATTTCCCGCTGCAATATTTTGTTCATAAAACTCTCTACCTGATTTTCCGGTGGTGCAAACCACTGTTTCATTTCCACTTAACTGATGAATTATTTTTTTGATAACCTCTTCTCTCACAAGTGAATAATCATTAACCTCAACATTCCCTGTATATTTTTCAAAAATCCCTTCTGGCACAATCAATGCAACTGGTCTTTGTTCATACTTTGCCTTTTTAATAGCTGCGGCAACCGAATTAACAGAAAAAGTCTCATCGCTATCAAGAAAAAAATGAGGCACTTCCAAAACATCGAGTAATGAAATAGTTATCCTCCCCATTTTCAAATGCTGTGGTTCATCAACAGTACCAGGTCTTCCCCTCCACCCAATAAGCAGTATCATCGGTATTGCATACATTTCTTTATCCGCCAAAGATGTCAATGGATTGATGATGTTACCCAACCCTGAATTTTGTAAATACACAACCGGTACTTTGCCACTGCTGATATAATGCCCTGTGGCAAGAGCAACAGCTAACCCTTCATTGGCAGTAATAATATGTTCCTGCTGATTACTGTTATCATCAATAAATTTTAATAAATCTTTCAATAAAGAGTCAGGAACGCCGGTAAAAAAAACAACTCCGTTGTGTTTAAAACAATCATATAGGCGTTCAGGATGGATCATAATTTTTCGGAATTAAGTTGAGCAGTTCTTTCACTGGTAATAAATTCTCCTCGCATTCTTTACTCCGGTTATTTTTCAATATTGATTGGGCTGTAGCCAACATAGCCGGATAAGCACTTCTTAAAAGATGATTAGCATAGATCACTATATTAATTCCTGCATCCTGTAATTCATTCCATGTGACTGAATTATAAGTGGAAGGCACTGCAATCAATGGCACTTTCTTTTGGAAACTACAGTATTGTTTTGCAAATTCAAATATTTCTTTCCCGTCCTTTTCTTTACTATGTATCATTATTCCATCCACTCCTGCATCAATATAAGCTGCTGCCCTTGCTATTGCATCTTTCATTCCTTTACCTAAAATAAGGCTTTCAATACGGGCAATGATCATAAAGTCCTTTGTAACACAGTTTCTCTTACCGGCTTTTATTTTCTCGCAAAAAACATCAACAAGTTCCTGTGTCTGTGAAGCTTGTTCATCTAATAATGAATTTCTTTTCAAACCAGTTTTATCTTCAATAACTATAGCTGATACACCTAACCGTTCCAATGTCCTTACTGTAAAAACAAAATGTTCTGATTTACCGCCTGTGTCACCGTCGAAAATGATGGGCTTTGTCGTTACTTCGAGTACATCATTCAATGTTTGCAACCTTGAAGTAATATCTACTGCTTCTATATCGGGTTTACCTTTCACCATAGAATCAGTAAGACTGCTCATCCACATCGCATCAAATTCCTGTATCACTCCTTTTTCGTCAGTAAAAGAAGTATTCTCTGCGATTAAACCACTTAATCCATTATGTGCTTCCAATACCCTCATACAAGGTTTTACAGCAAGTATCCTTTTTAATCTTTTCAAACGATACTCGGCAGTTGTACCTGCTTCCTTTATTGTTTGTTGTATAGCTGTAGAACTGATCCCGCCGGTATAAGGCACTTCCACCAGTTCACCTCCCCATTGCTTCAATGTTTCAATAACTTGTTGCCTGGTGGTCTGCTGCACTCCTGTTTTCCAGTCGTCACCATGTACTACAAAGTCCGGCTTTATTTTATTGAGATTGTTGGTATAATCCAAAGTGTATTGTGGCACCACTTCACTTACGCCAGCTATGTTTTCGATAACAATTTTACGCTGCTCAAAACTCAGGTACGGTACCCGTTTGTAACTGGCAATGGCCTCATCTGTTAGTAGCCCAATGATCACTTTACCAAGTTTTTTGCCGGTATTTATAATATTTAAATGCCCCGGATGCACCAGGTCGGCACTCATACCTATATAAACTATCTTTTCGTTTTCCATTGATGGCCGAAAATAAACTATTCCCGCCGCCGGATAAAGAACCAGCCCGAAAAAATAAAACGGCAAAATAAAGTTCCTGCTTTAGTTTTGAGGTAATGGGAACTATTAAGTCTATTCTTGTGAAATATCCGATTTTTCTTTACCTGTTGCCTGTGTTCTTTGTGTTACATGGTTATATCTCTAATTACGATTTTGTTCCTGTAAGTGATGCCCTTTTGCTAACTGGTACTTACCTGGCAGCATCAGCAATAATTGCAGCATTATGCTGGCTGCTTTACAGGGATTTCACAAGGGCGAATTTTGCAGCCTTCCTGGCCATGTGTTATCATTTCTTTTTTGGAAGTGTACATGATTTGATCAAAAAAATTACACCGGATAGTTTCTTAACAAAATACTCCTTTATTCTGCCCTTCTCTTTACTTCTTTTTATCATCATTTTTATTATCCTAAAAAAAAGCAAATCGGGTTTTGCAAAAACAAGGCTTTACTTGAATATCCTGCTGCTCATTATAATTACTCTTGATGTGTTATCACTGACGGGAAAACTGATCAGAAGTAACAAAGAAGTTAACTTGCCTGCAGGATTTACCGTTTGTGAAACCTGCCCAAAACCAGATATTTACCTGATACTGGCAGATGAGTATGCTGGTCAAACAGAATTGAAGAATTTATTTCAATTTGACAACAGTAAATTTATAAGCCAACTTGCAGAAAGGGGGTTCTATACTATTCCAGAAAGTGTAAGTAATTATAATTATACGCCTTTTTCAATGGGTGCCATTCTAAATATGGATTACCTGGCACTTAATACCCGATACAGGCATACTAACAATCTTACACTTAGTTATAGGGCGATAAAAGAAAATAAGCTCCTGAAGTTTTTAAAAAGCAACGGCTACCAATTTTATAACTACTCCATTTTTGATTTTGAAGGACAACTAACTCAGATCAACAAGGGTTTACTTCCAGCAAAAACAAAGCTTATAACTTCTCAAACTTTTTTGAGTCGTATAAACCGTGACTTGCGATACCATCTCATCACTTCTTTGAATTCTCAAAAAGAAATAAGAAAAAGAGTGTACAGTACAAGAGAAAATAATGAACGATCATATGCATCAACAATGAGCATAGCAGAAAAGAAAACTTCCAAACCGAAATTTGTGTATACTCATCTAGAAATGCCACATTATCCATATTATTTTGATAAAAATGGTAACGAACAGCCATTTGAAAAATTAGAAGAGGATTACCAGATCCATAAACCAGCCTATATAGAATATCTTCAGTATGCTAACACAAAACTGTTGGAACTGATTGATCACATTCTGAAAAACAGCAAAGAGCCACCTATTATCGTTCTAATGGGAGATCATGGTTTCAGACATTTTGTGGAAGACGTAGAAGATAAATATCACTTCCTTAATCTTACAAGTATCCATCTACCGGATAAAAACTATACAAACATAAATGATAGCTTAAGCGGAGTAAATATTTTCAGGTTAATTTTAAATAAGAATTTTGGTCAGCAATTACAATATCTGAAGGATTCAACAAGTTATCTTAACGATTAAAGAAAATCAATTTTGAAAGCCAGGCTTATAAGATATCCTTTTTTCCTGCTGTTACTACCTGTTTTTTTCGTAATACATGGCTTTACCGAAAATTACAACCTGGTGCCATTGAATGATGCAGTTCGGCTAATGCTTTTCTATATCGGATGCACATTAATCCTTACATTATTAATATGGATAGTGCTCAGAAATTTCCTAAAGGCTGCTTTGCTTGGCTTTTTCATACTTATCTGTTACTTTTTTTTTGGGGCATTTCATGATTTGCTGAAGAAATTATTCCCTGATACATTTATTAGTAAATACAGTTTTGTTTTACCTTTTTTAGCTTTATTACTAATACTAGTAACTTATTTTATCAGAAAGAGTAAAAGAGAATTCGACAAGGTTGCGATTTACCTTAATGCACTTTTTGCCATTCTTTTGTGTGTTGAAATTGTATTGCTTGCGATAAAAATAAATCAAACCAAATCAGAAGTTGGTGTACTTAGTAGTGAATTTGTAGATTGTAACAATTGCGCAGATCCGGATATCTACCTTATCGTAGCAGATGAATATACAAGTAACAAAGCCTTGAAAGATAAATTTGGATTTGATAATAGTCTATTTGAAACACAACTAAAGGACAGGGGATTCCATGTAATTAATAACAGCTTCTCGAACTATAATGCAACTGCTTACTCGATGGCTTCCATGCTAAATCTTGCTTATCTTAAGAATTTAAATAGCCTGGATGACAATATTGAGAATTTACTTGCATGTTATAACACAATTAAAAAAAATCAAACTTTATTGTTTCTGAAAAAAAGAGGCTATAAGTTTTACAATTATTCAGATTTTAATTTTCCGGGCCAACCAGCGGTAACGCAGCCTGGTTTCCTTCTGGGAAAAACTAAATCAATAACAGAACAAACATTATCCGGCAGGATATCAAGGGACCTCTGGTATCACCTTGTCACTACGTTAAAAATAAAAACAGTTATAAACAGTTATCCTTATCATCAACATAGAAATAACAACAAAATATATACGCTTACTGAAGAGGCTGCCTCAAAAAAAGATTCTAACCCGAAGTTTGTTTACAGTCATTTCGTTATGCCACACTACCCATATTATTTTGATAAAGATGGGAATGCAATGCCGATAGAAAAAATAAGAATAGAAAATAACAGCGACAGAAAAGGCTATGCGGAGTATATGCAGTTTGTAAACACCCGGTTGTTATCATTAATTGACCATATCAAAAAAGCCTCATCAAAACCTCCTGTCATCATACTGATGGGTGACCATGGTTTCAGACATTTTAAAGATAGCACTGATAAAATTTATTATTTTATGAATCTGAGTGCCATTCATTTACCCAATAGGGAATACAGAGGGTTTTATGACAGCAGTTCTTCGGTTAACCAGTTCAGAACATTTCTTAATAATCAATTTGACCAAAAACTATTTTTGCTTAAAGACTCTATGATTTTTATCAACCAGTAGAAAAAGTTATCTCACCAATGCCAGTTCCAGCACCTGGCTCATCGTTTTTACATAGTGGAATTTAATGCCTTTAATAAATTCCGGGTCAATTTCCAGTACATCTTTTTCATTCTGCCAGCAAAGGATGATCTCCTTTAATCCTGATCTTCTGGCGGCCAGTACTTTTTCTTTGATGCCACCTACCGGCAAAACTTGTCCGCGGAGTGTAATTTCGCCTGTCATAGCAAGAAATGGCTTTACCCGCTGACCTGTTAATGCTGAAGCAATCGCTGTCATCATGGTAACACCGGCACTTGGTCCATCTTTAGGCACTGCTCCCTCAGGCACATGAATATGAATATTCTTTTTATCGAATACTACAGAGTCAAGTTTATACTTTTTAGCATTAGATTGCAAATACGTCAATGCAGTGCTGGCACTTTCCTTCATAACATTCCCGAGATTACCTGTTAGTTTTAATTCTCCTTTTCCATCACTTAAGCTTGTTTCTATGAAAAGGATATCGCCACCAACGTATGTCCATGCAAGTCCCACAGCTACTCCCGGCATATTCACAGTTTTATAAATATCATTGCTGTATCTGGGCTTACCCAATATTTTTTCAACATCCAACGCAGTAAGTGAACTTTTTATTTTTCCTTTTAAAGCGAATTGCTTAGCCTGGTAACGCATAATTGATGCAAGCTGACGGTCTAGTTCTCTTACACCACTTTCTCTTGTATAGTCCTGAATTACTTTCTCTAAAATCTTATCGCTGATTTTGAAGTTGGTATTCTTAAGCCCATGTAACTCTTTCTGCCGGGGGAATAAATGCCTTTTTGCAATTTCTTTCTTTTCTTCAACTGCATAACCGCTTAAATCTATTACTTCAAGCCTGTCTCTTAATGCCGGTTGTATGTTTTGAAAATTATTGGCGGTTGCAATAAATAAAACTTTACTCAAGTCATATTCACCCTCCAGGTAATTATCATAAAAGGTATGGTTTTGCTCAGGATCCAATACTTCCAAAAGTGCAGAAGAAGGATCGCCTCTATGATCGCTGCCCACTTTATCTATTTCATCCAGGATCATAACAGGATTGGAAGACTTTACTTTTCGAATGGATTGCAATATCCTTCCCGGCATTGCACCAATATATGTTTTACGATGCCCTCTGATTTCACTTTCATCGTGTAATCCACCTAAACTCAATCGTACATATTTTCTGCCAATGGCATGTGCAATACTTCTTCCAAGAGAGGTTTTCCCAATTCCCGGAGGCCCAACAAAACAAAGTATAGGACTCTTCATATCGCCTTTTAGTTTCAACACGGCAAGATATTCCAGTATTCTTTCTTTGATCTTCTGCATTCCATAATGATCATTGTCTAGGGTTTTCTTCGCTTTCTTCAGGTCATAATGATCTTCTGTATATTCATCCCATGGCAGATCAAGCATCAGGTCGAGGTGATTGTACACCACTGAAAAATCTGGTGTGCTGGGATGCATCCTTTCCAACTTCTCAATACCTTTTTTAAACATTTCCTTTGCTGCAGCTGGCCATTTTTTTGTTTCTGCCTTTTTCTGCATCTCCTTTAATTCCTGCGAATTGCTATCGCCACCTAATTCGTCCTTGATACTTTTTAACTGTTGCTGTAAAAAGTATTCCCGTTGCTGTTTATCAAGTTCAGTTCTTGTTTTAGAAGTAACCTTATTCTTCAGTTCAACAAATTGTAATTCTTTTTGTAGCAGTTGCATCAACAAGTCGGCCCGTTGACGGATCTGGTTCAACTCTAATAAACGCTGCTTATCCTTTATATCCGTATTCAGGTTGCTTGATACAAAGTGTATCAGGAAGGATGGGTTTTCTATATTCCGTAATATGATTGAGGCTTCGGCCGGGATATTTGGTGACAACTGAACAATATCTGCAGCCAGATCTTTAATATTTGCCACATAAGCATTAAAATCTTCATCCTTTGGCGATTCTTCTTCTTCCAGTCGTGTGATCTTTGCCTTAAAATAAGGGTCCTCTGAAAGAATAGATTCAACCCTGAAACGGCTTTTACCCTGTATGATAATAGTCGTTCCCCCATCTGGCATCTTTATCAATTTCACAATTTTGGCTACAGTGCCTACTTTCTCCAGGTCAGTTACAATTGGATCTTCGATATTGCTATCCTTTTGTGCAATAACACCAATCAATTTATCACCCCGGTAAGCATCATTTACAGCATTTATGCTTTTATCCCTGCCTACTGTTATAGGCAATACTACTCCGGGAAAAAGAACCGTATTACGAAGGGGCAATAAGGCTATTTCAGCCGGAACAGTGACGCTGTTTATATCTTCCTGGTCGCTTTCATTTAATGGGATAATTGGTAAAAAATCCATCTCATCTTCCGAACGCAATAAAAATTTCTCAATGCTCATATTAAATTCAAATTCTTCTTTGGACAATCTGTCACCCGATACCCTTTTCAGGCGCAGGGCGATAAAAATATAACGGGAAATCAGTATTGCCAAGTTTCATGCCTGTCAGCAATTTCCTGCCAAACTATGTATCTGGGTTGGAGCTACTTACAAAAAAGCCTCCCGATAGGGAGGCTGATATTCATAAGGATGCTGATTCTATAATGCTAAACCAACGGACACCTGGAATCCCTGACTTTTCCATTTATTATCATCAGGTATATCGCTGATATTATTTAATCCAATGGCATACCGGCCATTTATCCGCATTGGGCCCACCTTAAATTGCAAACCGGCCAGCATAGAAAGATCTCCCTCTTTAAATGCATTACCACCGTTCTGTAATAAGGTTTTATTCTGATCTATCAGGATACCAAACTGAGGGCCTGCTTGTAGAGAAAGAAAACTACCTATAAGCTTGTAATTGACAACTATTGGAATTGATAAATAGTTAAGTTTAATATTACTATTCCCTCCAAAAACATCCTCATAGACATTTTTGTAATTACTGTCCAGCTTAGTAGCATACTGGTTAAACAGCACTTCGGGCTGAAGTACAAATTTGTTTCCCATCCTAATCTCAGCAAAACCACCAAGATGATAACCATACCGGAACTGGTCTTTAAATGATTTACCATCTATTTTGGTAATATTGGCGCCGCCCTTCACACCAATATGAAATTGTGCCATCATGGCCTGTGATAACAGAATAGCAGCAAAGAGTGAAAGAAGTTTTGTTTTCATGTTTGATTGATTTAATTGTTTTTGGGTATCCTGAATTTGACTATGAGAAATTTCAAGTATAATGCCAGTAACCCGTCCTTCCTGTTAAAATCTATTTAAGGCTTTAGGTAAATTGATAAACAAAAAATGTAACCAGTCTATTGCCCGGCAATTGTTAAAGATTTACTTATGAAATATGAGACAGTCTAAAAATCAAAAGATACAGCCAACATTGATGGAGAAAATGGAATTGAAATTATTGCTGGTGGCCGGAAAATAATAATCCATAGTAAACTGCGGCTGAATAAAGAATTTGCCAATAGTATATTCTCCCCGAAGGAATAAAGTAAGAGAAAGTGGTTGAAATTTTAATTGATCATCGAGATAAACATTCTCAGTACTATATAATGCACTTGAATTTGAATTATTTCGTATCAGGTTTATGTAGGTGCTTGACTTTTGATTGAATCCAAAATTCTGTGTACCAGAAGTAAAAGCCAACTGTGGTGTAAAACGGATATGATCTTTGTAAGTAAAAACGTCCAGCCAGTAAAAATCATGTCGAACTGATGTGATCAAAGAAAAATCGCTTATTGATTCTTCTGTATTAATGTAGGTGAAGCCCCTTCTTCTTAGTAACAGTTCCTGTAAGAGTTCTTCTCTCTGCATGTATTCTGTACGGCTACCCCATCCATAGCTTAAAGCCACAGTTGGTCTAAGCCAAAATTTTCGATATGTAAAATAGGCATACAATTCATTTTGTAGCGGGGTAGTATAAAAAGGCAATGAATCTTTTGTAAAAAACCTTGTATATGAAATACCTGTTGCCAATGCCTTGTTTTTCAGGTAATCAAATGATGGGGTGATAGCACCCTGGTAAAAATTCAGATTCTTACCATCATCCACTATATTTCCGGTTCCCGTTATTCCTAATCCATTTTTATGATAATAGCCAATAGTAGGTGAATAAGTAAGCCTCTTGGATGTAGTGATGGACGAGTTTGATTTGCTCTCAAAATTATAGAAGCCTTTTCCCATAGAAACACTTGTAAGAAAATAACTGCGTGGCGATAAAATGGAATCCATAAAGGCCTCAAAGTCGCTAAACAGCTCTGAATAATCTATAGTGCTATCAATTAAAAAGTCTGCATTTGACGGAATAATAGTAGTATCCCGGGTGGTAGATTGCGAATAAGCAGCTACACCCTGACTCAAAAAGGCTAGTATGACAAACCATTTTTTCAGCATCAGGCAGTTGTAATCCGGTTTCAAGGATATTTGGCGTTCAGAATAATGGTTTTAAGACTTTTATGTTAAAAAATGGTTTAATACACAGTCAATCAGTTTCAAAAAAACGTTGCTCTTACGTTATTATTGAGGGATTGTGAATTAAATTTCATCAAACCAGCTCTAAAACAGTGATTTCGGGCAAAATACCAACTCTACCGGGATAACCAATAAAGCCAAATCCCCGGTTTACATATAGCTTTTGGCCGCCCGGTTTATTATCAGCATTCATTTTTTCATACAAACCTGCCCATTCCTTGTAAACATATTGAACAGGGCTCCACTTAATGCCCGGAATTTCTACGCCAAACTGCATACCATGTGTGTGGCCGGAAAGAGTAAGATTAATATCAGGGTATCTTTCCAGTATTTCAGCTTTCCAGTGCGAAGGATCATGGCTCATCAATATTTTGAAAGGATATTTCTCTGCCCCAGAGTATGCATCTTGCATGTTCCCATACTTTGGAAATCTTGCTTTTGCACTCCAGTTTTCTACACCTAATAAAGCAATTTCATCAGATCCTTTTTCTAAAACTACATGCTCATTCATTAAAAGCCGCCAGCCAAGTTTGGTATGCACATCTAAAAGATCTCTCAGATTTTTTGCTTTCTCTTCTTCTGTTTCCCAGCTTACATAATCTCCGTAATCATGGTTCCCTAAGGTAGAATAAACTCCCATAGGTGCTTTTAGCTTGTCAAACACATCCATATAGTCTTCCATTTCACTGGCCACATTATTCACCAGGTCACCTGTAAAAAGAATCAGGTCTGGCTTCTCCTTCATAATTTTTTCAACCCCTTTCTGTACAGCATTCTTATCGGTAAAACTCCCGGAATGGATATCAGAAATATGAACAATTTTTAATCCTTTAAAAGATGCAGGAAGATTTGAGTAAGCAAGCTGATGTCGTTTTACCTGGTAGCGATATTTATTTCCAAAGCCATAAATAAGTGTTCCGAAAAGTCCTCCGCCAACAGCCATTCCCGCCCAGCTTAAAAAAACTGAACGAGTGATTGTTTCTCCAGATTGCAAATCTTCTCCTTCTGTTTTTGAAAAGAATAATTTGCCTGCTACCCATTGTATAACACGGCGTAAATCATCAATAAGGAAGAATAAAGAGGCTATCAGCTTTGCAAAAAACAAACCTGCTAACAAAGCAAAAATGGTACTACGGGAAACTTTTGCCTGTTTATCGAAATGCAGGTATGGCAGAATAATCAACAATAAAATGGCGGCAATAGAGATTATCCAATAGCTGGTGTAAATTATAGTTCTTGTTCGGCCGGAGGCAGAATGAGCTACTACTTTCAAAGCCTGGAAGAAATAAATGTCGAGAAGGACCATAAAGCTGATGAGAATCCACCAGAAAGGAGTATTACGCATATCTAATGATCAAAATTAACTGAGTAAAATGTAAGAACATTGTTTTGCTTAAGGCTTATTTTTGCCGGAATGGCCAGTAAATTGGGCAAAACTTAATTTTTTTTTCTTGGTTTCAATAGGCAATTTTACCTCAATCACTTTAAACTAATCAGAAGTATCCGGCAAAATGGCAAGAATAATCGGTGTAGCAAATCAAAAAGGCGGTGTAGGGAAAACAACAACTGCAATAAACCTGGCAGCAAGTTTTGCTGTGCTAGAATATAAAACATTGCTGGTAGACGGCGATCCGCAGGCCAACAGCACCACCGGTGTAGGGTTTGACCTTCATAATATTACGCAGAGCCTTTATGACTCCATGGTAAATCAGTCTAAAGCAAAAGATGTAATATTAAAGACTGAAATCCCAAACCTAGACCTTATTCCATCTCATATTGACCTTGTGGGTGCCGAGATTGAAATGATCAATTACCCGAACCGGGAAATGGTAATGAAGAACCTGCTGGAACCTATAAAAAATGATTATGATTTTATTATCATAGACTGCTCTCCTTCCCTCGGTCTTATTACTGTAAATGCCTTAACTGCTGCCGATTCGGTTGCAGTTCCCGTACAATGTGAGTTTTTTGCACTGGAAGGATTAGGTAAACTTTTGAATACGATCAAAATTGTACAAAGCCGGTTAAATACAGCATTGGTCATTGAAGGAATCTTGATGACAATGTATGATGGCCGTCTACGGCTTTGCAACCAGGTAGTAAGTGAAGTAAGACGACATTTTGAAGATATGGTCTTCAGTACCATTGTTCACAGAAACTCAAGACTTGCGGAAGCCCCCAGTGCTGGGAAACCGGTAATATTATACGATGCCAATAGTAAAGGCTCGATGAATTATCTTAATCTTGCAAAAGAGATTTTGCAGAAGAATGATTTGACAAAAATTAAGAACGAAGAAAGAATATTAGAGATCTAATCCGTTTCATGTTTAAAGCTTAAGGAACTCTGCTTATTCATTCTTACTCTTCAGACCGCAAACAACAAACGATGACTTCACCCAAACAAAACAAAGAATTACTCGGTAAGGGAATTCGTTCCCTGCTTCAAAATATTGATGCAGATCTAAAAACTACCACTGGTTCTTTAAAATCGAACGTAGTGGAAAATGCAACAAGTATCAGCCGCATTCCTGTTGATGATATTGAAGCCAATCCAAAACAACCCCGCCGTGATTTTGATGAAGTTGCATTAAAAGAATTATCGGACTCAATCAAACTGCATGATATTATTCAACCGGTTACCGTTTCTAAACTTGCATCCGGCAAGTATCGTCTTATTTCCGGTGAAAGAAGATGGAGAGCAACGAAGCTTGCAGGTCTGAAAGATATCCCAGCCTATATACGGCAGACCAATGATGCACAATTACTGGAACTGGCATTGCTTGAAAATCTTCAAAGAGAAGACCTTAATGCAATGGAAATATCGTTGAGTTTTAAAAGAATGATGGAAGAATTGGACTATACACAGGAGCAGGTGGCAGAAAGAATGGGAAAAGACAGGAGTACTGTTGCAAATTTTATTCGCTTACTAAAACTACCGCCAGATATTCAGCTAGCTGTCCGCAATGGTGATGTAAGTATGGGTCATGCAAGGGCATTGATCAATGTTGATACGATTGATAAACAACTTTATATCTTTAAAGAAATAAAAGAAAAAGGCCTTTCAGTAAGACAAACTGAAGCACTTGTCCGCAATCTTTATAAACAGGGCGGTACTGTTAAAAAATCTTCAAAAAGTCAATTACCTCCCGCATTCCAGCGAATAGAGGATAAATTAGCATCGCATTTCAGTACCCGGGTAAAACTCAGGCACAGCCGGAATGGCAGCGGGCAAATAACCCTCGAGTATTATTCGCAGGAAGAGTTAAATAATATTCTTCGGAAAATTAATGCCCCACTTGATTAAAGATTGTTAGAAGAACCACTGCAAGAGTAATAATCTGAAAGCATATACAAAAGTGAGTAAAGCAAGATGAGTTATCACAACTATATAAATTGTTCAAATAAGGTTGTATTTGCAATAATGTTCATCTTCTGCAGCTCTGCTTCATTTGCCCAGGAGGAAGTCACTTATGAAAATTTTACAAAAAAAGATTCAACACCAGTTGTTACAAAAAAAACTACAATAAACAAGTACGATTCGGCAATGAAGGCACATAGCCCTAAAGTAGCAGCCATCAGGTCAGCCATCTTACCCGGATTAGGACAGATATACAATAAAAAATATTGGAAACTTCCAATTGTGTATGGTGCAATGGGCATCAGTGCCGGAGTTTTCTTTTTCAATCTTGGTAATTATAAAGACACAAGGTTTGCTTACCGTGTAAAATATAATATGCGGGTTAATAAGACTGACTCTGCCTTATTCTCAAGTATTAAGACGAATCTTCAACCATTGAGTGAAGAATCACTTCGCTTTTATCGAAACCAGTTTCGAAGGGACATAGACTTCTCGGCCATTGTATTTTTATTGCTTTGGGGATTGAATGTTGTTGACGCCACAGTAGATGCACACCTGAAAAGTTTTGATGTAAGCCCTGATCTAAGCCTTCGTTTCAAACCTGGTTATAGCGACCTTGCCAAAACAAATGGTATCAGTGTCATCCTAAAAATCGGCAAATAAAAAATCCGTACCAGTACTTATTCCCCTGGCTTACAGAAAAGCTAAATTTGCCCATATCAGCATTCATTCATTACTTCGAAGTTCTGGATAAATACTCCAAAACTTTAAACACTTCGTATGAAACTTGCATTGATTGGTTACGGGAAAATGGGTAAAGCAATTGAGGAAATTGCTATCAAAAGAGGGCACCTGGTCAGTTTAAAAATTGATCAGCCTAATCTTGATGAATTTACAAAAGAGAATATGGCGGGTATTGATGCAGCTATTGAATTCACCAGTCCACACAGTGCATTTGAAAATGTAAAAAAATGTATAGATTTCGGCATTCCGGTTATATGCGGTTCAACTGGCTGGACCGAAAGGCTGGAAGAAATGAAAAAATACTGTGAAGTTAATAATGGAGCTTTCATTTACTCCAGTAATTACAGTATTGGTGTAAATATATTTTTTGAAGTAAATAAAAAATTGGCGAGCCTGATGGCTTCTCATGATGACTATGAAGTCATCTTAGAAGAAACTCATCATACACAAAAGAAAGATGCTCCAAGTGGCACAGCCATTTCCCTTGCAGAACAGGTATTGGAACATGTAAAAAGAAAAAAAAAGTGGGTGAATGAATTAAGCGATAATCCGTCGGACCTGGAAATAATCAGTCAAAGGGTTGATCCGGCACCCGGCACACATAGTGTGAAATACTCTTCAGTAATTGACAATATTGAAATTATTCACACGGCACATAACCGTACAGGCTTTGCCACCGGTGCCGTCGTTGCAGCAGAATTTTTAAAACACAAAAAAGGCTTCTTTACCATGAAAGAGGTGCTTCATTTATGATGAATATTGATGAAAAGAGTTTGCCAATTCATATTATTTTTTTTAATCACTGTACATATACAGGCACAAACTAATACAGATAGTCTCAAAAGGATCATCGAATCCAACAGACCTTATGAACAGCAAATAAATGCATCTATCAAACTGGTAGAAAGCTACCAGATGAAAGATTTTGATTCTACGATCATTGCAGGAAACAAAGCATTAAAACTGGCCAGAAAACATACTGACTCCATAAGTGTGGCTGAACTTAAAAGACAAATTGGAGTAGCAAGTTATTTCAGTGGCAAATTTGATGTGGCTGCTGCCAATTTCCAGGAGTCAATTGCAATTCTAGAAAAAGCAAAAGACAAAAGAAGACTGGCACCTGTCTATAATGATCTTGCGAAACTCTACCGCAAAACAAGGGACCTGGAAAAGGCATTGGAGAATTATAATAAAGCTGATAATATTTACAGGAACCTTAATGATACAGCCGGGATAGCAATGATTTTAAATGAATCAGGGGTTGTATTCGAATATAAAGATGATTACAAAGAAGCAGTTAACCGCTACACTGCCTCTTTGAAGCTGGCTGAAAATGCCGGAGACTCATTAAGTGTTTCATATTCACTCAGCAATATTGCTGGTGTGTATGTAATTGAGAAAAAATTTGACCTTGCTGAAAAAAACCTGCAACGGGCATTAAAGATCCGGCAACAATTGAAAGACAGTTTTGCCATAGCCCTCACTTATTCTGATCTTGGTGTAGCTATGAATGGGAAAGGTGATTATAAAAAAGCCATCGAATACCTTACACTGAGTAATAAAATGGCGGAGAAGATAAAATACCCGGAACTTCAATCGAATAACTACAGCGAACTTTCTTCAGTAGCCCAAAAACAAGGTGATTACCAAAAAGCATTTGAGTTTTTTACTAAACGTTCGGCTCTAAGGGATAGTTTGTTTACACTTGAAAAAACAAAACAGATCCAGGACCTGAATTCCAGGTACCAGACCTCGCAAAAGGAGCAGCAGATACAAGAACAAAAAAACAAACTGCAATTACAGAACTATCTTTTAATTGGTATTGCTGGATTAATTCTTTTCTCTGGACTACTTATTCATTCCCAATACCGCAGATTGAAATTGAAAAAAGAAAGCCAGTTACAATCAGAGATCATGAAACAACAGCAACTGGCTGTAAAAGCTGTTTTAAAGGCTGAGGAGAATGAAAGAGAAAGAATTGCCAAAGACTTGCATGATGGTGTGGGTCAAATGATGAGTGCTGCCAAAATGAATCTATCAGCCTTTGAATCGGAGATCACTTTTAGTAACCCAGAACATAAAGAGACATTTGAAAAGATCATCAACCTTGTAGATGACAGTTGCCGGGAAGTAAGAACCGTTTCTCATATTATGATGCCTAATGCCCTACTAAAAAGCAACCTGGACACTGCCATAAGGGAGTTTGTAAATAAATTAAGCAGTAAATCACTACAGGTTTCAGTTTATACTGAAGGACTTGAGGAAAGGCTTGACTCGAATGTAGAAACAGTTTTATACAGAGTAGTGCAGGAATGTGTACATAATGCCATTAAACATTCAGGTGCCAGTAAATTGGATATCTCATTAATCCGTGATAAGGATGGTATAAGCGGAACAATTGAAGATGATGGCAAAGGATTTAACGCAATTGATAAAGACAATTTTGAAGGTATTGGCCTTAAAAATATCACTACCCGTATTGAATACTTGAAAGGAACTGTAGATTTTGACTCCACACCCGGTGGCGGTACCCTTGTTGCCCTGCATGTACCACTTTGAGTTAACACCCTCTTTCAATTTTAATTTCCCCTTTAACATTTCTGCAACGGTAGTTTGCCGCAACTAAGCATCCCTATTAGCGTCAGTCTAAGAAAAATAGAATGAAGAGGAAACCCGGATTATTTGTATTTTCAAACCAGAACCACATATGAAAAATGATAAAATCACACTGGCACTAGTAGATGACCATCAGATCGTTATTGACGGTCTTACATCCCTTTTAAAAGGGCATGAAAGATTCAAATTTGCATTTGCCACCACCAATTCTGGTGAAGTGGTTGAGAAAATGGCTGAAACACCTGTTGATGTTTTGCTTACTGATGTAATGATGCCTAAGCTTCCCGGTAATGAATTGGCAAAACAAGTAAGAGAAAAATTTCCTGATGTTAAGATACTGGCACTCTCCATGAGTGGACAAGGAGATATGGTAAATGAAATGATCAATGATGCTGATATTTCAGGATATGTATTAAAAAATATAGGCAAGCAGGAACTAATAACCGCCTTGGAAAAAATAGCAGGTGGGGGCATTTACTTTAGTGAAGAAGTGCTTGATGAAATGCAACGGGCCGGACAACGAAAAAAACAAAGCGAAGAAGCACACCTTACAGACCGTGAAAAACAAATAATCCGTCTTATTGAAAAAGAATATAATAACAAACAAATAGCTGAAACGCTGTTTATTTCTGAAAGAACAGTTGAAACACACCGAAAAAATATTTTCCGTAAAACAAATACAAACTCAGTAATTGGATTGGTAAAATATGCTTATGAACACAGGCTGATCTGATGAAACAGCATTATTTGTCAAACACAACGGTTCTCTTTAACTTACTCCTTAACATAAGACATGCTACTTTGAGCACAATCGATTACAAACGGTTTGACAAATCCCTATGTCTGAATTAAAAAAAGAAAAAAAACTTTCTCCCTGGCAGCGGAAGATCCACGAAATAATTTTCGAGGCAGACACCCCTATGGGAAAGCTTTTTGATGTTGTGTTGATCTTCTGTATTCTATTGAGTGTGTTGGCAGTTATGCTGGAAAGTGTGCAATCAATAAAAGCTAAGTACGGTGAGATACTTAGCTATGCTGAATGGATTTTCACAATCCTTTTTTCAATTGAATATATTCTGCGATTGATATCAGTAACAAGGCCAAAAATGTATGCTACAAGTTTTTATGGCATCGTTGATCTGCTGGCTATACTTCCCTCCTATATTAGTTTGGTTTTTGCCGGCGGACATTTCCTGGTTGTCATACGTTTACTTCGTATCCTCAGGGTCTTTAGGGTGCTTAAACTGATGCAATATGTTAGCGAAAGCAAAGTGCTTGTTCAATCATTGAAAGCCAGCAGGCGAAAGATCACCATTTTTATTTTTGTAGTGCTTACGCTGGTTACAATACTAGGCTCTTTAATGTACCTCATAGAAGGCGAATCCAATGGCTTTACAAGCATCCCTAAAAGTATATACTGGGCTATTGTAACACTTACCACAGTGGGTTATGGCGACATTACACCGCAGACATTTCCCGGCCAGTTTATCTCTATTATAATTATGTTGCTTGGTTATGGGATTATTGCAGTCCCCACAGGAATTGTAACTGTTGAAATGTCCAACACCTTGAAACAAAAAAGAGCCATCAGGGCATGTAGAGGCTGCGGAAAAGACACCCATGATGATGACGCAAAGCATTGTAAATATTGCGGAAAGGAGTTACTGTAATAAAAAAGCCATTCCTATCGGAACGGCTTTCTCAATTCTTATTTGAAACTAGTTAGATTCTAAAGTGAGCAAAAGCTTTATTAGCTTCTGCCATACGGTGAGTGTCTTCTTTCTTCTTGAAAGCAGCACCTTCACCTTTTGAAGCAGCTACGATCTCACCAGCTAATTTATCAGCCATGCTACGACCGTTTCTTTCACGGCTATAACGGATAAGCCATTTGATACTTAAGGAAATCTTCCTGTCCTGGCGAACCTCAGCAGGGATCTGAAAAGTAGCACCACCAATACGGCGGCTGCGAACTTCAACACCTGGAGTAACATTAGCTAAAGCCCTTTTCCAAACTTCATAACCATCTTCATTTGTTTGTTTGGTCACTTTATCTAATGCATCATAGAAAATTGTGTAAGCTCCACTTTTCTTTCCTTCCCACATAAGGTTATTTACAAAACGTGTAACCAGTTTGTCATTAAACTTTGGATCCGGAGATAAAGGGAGTTTTTTGGCTTGTGCTTTACGCATGAATATTAATTTTTAAAGTATCTGCTGTAGCTGAATTTCTTCAAGTATTAAAACTTTACTCAGTACAAATTATAAATGATTATTTCTTTGCTTTTTCTTTCTTCGTTCCATATTTAGAACGGCTTTGTTTACGGTCTTTTACACCAGCCGTATCTAACGAACCACGAACAATGTGATAACGAACACCTGGCAGATCTTTTACCCTTCCGCCACGGATCAAAACAATTGAGTGCTCCTGCAGGTTATGGCCTTCTCCGGGGATATAGGCAATCACCTCAACTTTATTAGTTAAACGAACCTTCGCTACTTTACGCAACGCAGAGTTTGGCTTTTTTGGTGTAGTTGTATATACTCTTGTACATACTCCGCGACGCTGCGGACACTGATCCAAAGCCCTTGATTTACTCTTGGCCTTAATAATTTGTCTTCCTTTTCTTACTAATTGTTGAATTGTAGGCATTCTTGACCCTTATTTTTGGGAGGGCAAAGGTAACGGCGTGAGGTCTAATCTCCAAAAAAATGGCAATTGATTTTTAGGATATTAAATGATTTGGGGATAAAAGAACCCTGACAATGGGTCAGGGCTTAAAATTTGTTTTTTATCGTCTATGAATCAGGTAGTTAAACCTTCATCATCCAATTGTATTTATCCTCTCGTTTACTCTCCCGAATATCAGTCAGCCATTTTTTAATAGTCGGTGCCGTTTTCCAGCTATCCACATCAAACTGCATTACAAAATCCTTATATCGCAACTCCTTAATCAGGGATATGGTGGCCGCAGTGCCAGTTCCAAAGACCTCGTATAGTAAATTGGCCTTGTATGCATCAATAATATCATCAATGCTCAACAACCTTTCTTCTACATTAAAACCCATTTCTTTCAATAATGTAATTGTACTTTGTCTTGTTACCCCATCCAGTATAGTACCCTGATCCAAAGAAGGTGTGATAGCCGTATTTCCAATGATAAAAAAAACATTCATCGTACCACACTCCTGCACATATTTATGTTCAAAAGCATCTGTCCATAACACCTGGTCGTATCCTTTTTTCTTAGCTTCTGCGGTTGCATACATGGCTGCACCATAGTTACCAGCAGCTTTTGCATATCCCACACCGCCCGGCACAGCTCTCACATACTGTTCTTCCACATAAATCCTCATGGGAGCACTATAATAAGGTCCTGTCGGGCTAAGAATAATCATAAACTTATAAGAATCTGAAGGCCTGACGCCGATCAGCTCATCAGATGAAAACATAAATGGCCTTATATATAATGAATGGTCTTTTTTATAAGGAATCCAGTTTTTATCCAGTTCAATCAATTGCCGCATCCCTTCCATAAATAATTCTTCTGGTACGGCCGGCATCTGCATTCTTTCTGCAGAAATATTAAATCTCCTATAATTATCCTGTGGTCTGAAAATATATGCGTTGCCTTCACTGTCCTTATAAGCTTTAATGCCTTCAAAAATGGCCTGGCCGTAATGAAGTGCTGCCATAGAAGGACTAAGTAACAATGGCTGATAAGGTTTTATCTCTACATTCTTCCATTCTCCATTTTCATAATCTGCCTCCAGCATATGATCGGTAAAATACTTACCAAATGGCAGGTTTTCCAGGTTCAGATCTTTTAGTTTACTCTGTTCCGCTTTTCTGATTAAAATGTCCATTGCTGCAGTCATAAAAGGTTATTTTTACAGGCCAAAGAAACGAAAAAAACTAACACCTATTTGTATAAATATTTACAATCAAATGGAATTAAATGATATACAATTATCAGCCTCAGTTATTGAAGAATTATACCATTCATCGCTTGTTGAGAATCAGAATATTCAATCAGATGACATTTCTATAGGAACTAAGCAGAAAGAAACAACTGAGCTCCAGAGTTGGAAATTTTTAGGAAGTAATGAGAAAAAAATATTAGTAGTTATTAAAACAACAGAAGCCGTTCATCTTTTGGATAATGAGTTGACTTTTCTTACCGGAATTCTTACTGCCTGTAATTTAACATTGGCTGATGTGGCAATCATTAATCTCAATAATCATCCGGATGCTTCGTATAAAGAGGTAACAGCATACTTCTCATCTAAAGTTATTTTATTGTTTGATCTTGATCCGGCTGATTTTGGTTTGCCAATGAGTTTCCCTCATTACCAAGTACAGTCCTTCGCTGGTAATTCTATTTTATATTCACCTTCATTAAAAGCATTGGAAAATAATAAAGTTGAGAAAAGTAAATTGTGGGTTTCTCTAAAAAAGCTCTTTAATCTTTAATAGCAATAAAGTGAAACTCATTTTCGCCACCAATAACCAGCATAAAGTTGATGAAATCAGGTCTGTTTTGGGAAAACAACTTGAAATTATTACACTTAAAGAAGCAGGTATTGACAAAGATATCCCTGAGCCTTTTGAAACACTGCATGAAAATGCTTCTGCTAAATCGAAAACCATTTATGAATTAACCGGAATAAATTGCTTTAGTGAGGATACCGGCCTTGAAGTAACGGCACTTAATGGCGAACCGGGAGTAAAAAGTGCCCGGTATGCAGGTAATAACACATCATTTGATGCCAATATTGAAAAGCTTTTGAGTAATTTGGCGGGTAAGGAAGACAGGTCAGCCAGGTTTCGGACAGTTATTTCGGTTATTATTGATAACAAAGAAACCTTATTCGAAGGAATTTGCGAAGGAAGAATCACCGAAACAAGAATCGGAGAAAATGGATTTGGGTATGACCCGGTCTTTATTCCTAATGGTTCTGTAAAGACATTTGCTGAAATGGATATGCAGGAAAAGAACAGTTTCAGCCACCGCCGCAAGGCAACAGAAAAACTGGTAGTATTTTTGAATAACTTATAAACAAAACACTGATTTTGACACCCGAACGCAACCAAAATATTCCCGAAAGCGACCTGATAAATGGATGCATTAAAGGCGACCGGCGTATGCAGGAAGTAATGTATAACAGGTTCTCGCCAAGGATGTATGCCGTTTGCCTGCGATATGCTGCCAATACCACTGAAGCCGAAGATATTTTACAGGAAGGATTTATCAAGGTCTTTAAAAAACTGGATACTTTCAGAGGCGACGGTTCATTTGAAGGCTGGGTACGCAGAATATTTGTGAATACAGCTATTGAACATTTTCGCCGGAAGAAATACCTGATGCCGGTTACAGAAAAAGAAGAGCAGACAATTGAAGGGAAATATATTTCTGTTTTAGATGAATTGGCAGAAAGGGATATCCTGGCATTGGTACAAGAATTATCACCTGGTTATCGTACGGTGTTCAATATGTATGTAGTAGAAGGTTACACACATAAAGAAATCGCAGACATACTAGGCATCAGTGAAGGAACCAGCAAATCA
>CAYVSH010000015.1:9865-35268 GCA_964453625.1 uncultured Chitinophaga sp. | reverse complement strand
AAGCAATGCATGACTAAGGCGGTTGTGCTGTACCAGTTCAGCCAGGTCTTTTTTTGTTTGCGATTGTCCTATTATGTCAGCGAATTGCATTTGTTGTTGCAAATCTCACATTCTTACACAATCTGACAAATATTTTTATAATTTTAAAAATGAAGTATTTATTATCAATAATTTCTTTTTCCTTCTTTATTATTACATCTTCATTTAATAATAGTACTAAAGGATAAATAATACCACCTGCTGTTTTCTTTGATACATCTACTGCAATTACATTTAAAGTGAAATTTATTAAAAATATCCAAGTCCCTATTTGTCAATACTTTCATATTTCTGAAAAGAATATGTTTGAAACGCTTAATTCTTTTCAGGATAGAAGCTTTGATAAAAAAATAATTATTGTTGAATACACTGGTTGCGAACAACACTTATTTGTACCAGGCAAAATTTACAAAATTATTGCAAAACCAGCACCTTTAAAAGGATGTTATGAAAATATTCATACATCTCCAGAACCAGATAAAATAATTGTCTTATAATAAAAAAAGCGAATCAATTTTTTTTGAATCGCTTTAGCCAAATATTTAAAATATTTTAATTCAGATATTTTAATATTTCCTCACTCATAGGCTGTGTCTTAGGGCTGAAAGTGGCGATCAGTTCACCTTTTTCATTAATAAGAAACTTACCAAAATTCCAGGTTACAGGGTCGGCAAACCCTTTGGCCGCAGCCTGTTCTTTCAGGTATTTGTAAAGTGCATGAGTGTCGTCGCCCTTTACAGATATTTTATCAGCCATAGGGAAGGTGACACCGTAGTTCTTTGTACAGAACTCCTGAATTTCTGTGTTGGTGCCAGGTTCTTGTCCGTTAAAATTATTAGCAGGGAAGCCAATAATAACCAGTTTGCCTTCATATTTTTCGAACAAAGCCTGTAGGTCTTTATATTGTGGAGTTAATCCGCATTTAGATGCTGTATTTACTATCATTATTTTCTGCCCCTTGAACTTAGAGAAATCAATCTTACCTCCATCAAGACCCTCAACTTTAAAATCATAGATAGAGCTTCCGGTTAAAGTGACAGCAAGAAACAAAGAAATCATTAATGTTTTCATACATTGTTTTTTATAAAGTAAGTAACAAAGCTACGAACTATAAGTTCATTCTTATTTATGGAACAACTCTATTGTTTTTCAAAACAGCCCAGATCAGGCAGGCCCACAGGTCTCGGCTTCCCATCCAGATCGGTTGTTATTGCGGCATTTATACCTTTATTAATAGCCGGAGAGGCTGATTGCAACCTGAAGTTGTAAAAATTATTTGTAGAGCTGATGCTATCAAAAAGCGGCGGTTGGTTATTAATGATCTGGTTGCTTGTGATGTTTGCTGGGGGTGTTTGCACTTTCCAGAGGTTGTAATCAAAGTTTACATTGAAAGTACCGGTGCCGTTTTTTAAAACCACTACTTCATTTTCCACTAAACCATTTTCGCCCCAGAAAATACAATTACGGAATAAAGCATTGAGTGAAGCTGTACTTATATCATCAAAGTTGGTTAAGGTAAGCACCGGATCTTTATGATCAATATATCGGTTTGCATAAGTAACCACCGTACAATGTGTAAACTGGTAATCCCCACCTTTTACAAGGAATAGATTTTTGCCACAATTGCTGACCTGGCAATTTCTTGCTCTTATACTTGAATTTAGTGAAACAATACCGGCATCATAAGCATTATCAATCACACATTCATTCAATATTAGTTTTGGATTTGCATTTGGTGATGGGTCAATAATGCCGATTCCCTGGTAAGCATTTTTGATAACAGCATATGTGAGCACATTGTCTTTTGAAGCACTTCGGAAGAATATACCGGGCCAGCTTGCCGGGAAGAATTTATAAGGCTCATCCAGTCTGTCACCCTGGAAGCTAACACGGTCAATTGTGTCTTTCAATCCATTTACAATTAAAGAACCATCTACAACAATTGGAGCATCTGCATGGACATAGATTCGGCAGCCTTTATTTATGGTCAATGTTTGGTTGGCATTGATCAATAAAGAACCGAGTATAACATATGGCTTGTCATTGTTCCATGTTTCGTTGACCGTAATTACTTTATTACGGAAGAAATGTGCATTCTGCCCCCATGCTTCTAATTGAACTAACTTTTTTTTACCGTTGTAAGTTACTTCAATACTGTCCCGTAAAATAAATGGAAGGTTGGCAGTATTAGGATTTACATTCACCTGAGCAAAAACATAAACACTGTCATTTGCATTTATTTCAATATTAGAAAACTGATGACCGGGAATTCCGTCCACATTCATCTTATATACAGAAGATGCACCGCCCATTAACTTCACTGAAGAAATTCTTAGTTTCTGGTTGTTATCATTAAAAATGGTGAAGCTTCTATAAGTAGAACCGGCAGTTACAAAAACAGTATCGTATTTTAATGTATCTGTAGAAATAATAACCCTTGCATCAGGAGAAGTGATAAATGAATCTTTCCGGCAGGAATTAAGCAGAACGAATAAGGATATGATAATAAAGCCGGTGATTTTCATTGGATTCAAAAATAATATAAGAATCCCATAACCGGAAAGATTATAAATTAACGGGAGGCAACACAAAGCGTCGCTACACTTAACTTCACGTTTTCTACTTGTAGTAATTCATGTCCGCAGGCTTCTAAAGTTGCACCGGTTGTTACAACATCATCTACAAGTAAGAGGTGCTTATTTTGAATGGCTTTAGCATCTTTCAGAATAAATTTTCCTTCCATATTTTTCCATCGTTCTATTCGGCCTTTCTTCGTTTGTGTTTCGGTATGTTGCGGACGGATGATCGCATTGTCAATAACCGGTACTTTCATAATCTCCGCCATACCCCTGCATAAAATAGTTGCCTGGTTATAACCCCTTCTTTTTTCTTTGGCGGGAAATAATGGGAGAGGTATCAAAGCATCAACTGTGAACCTGTTAGATTTATAAAGCTGATAGCCCATTATTCTTCCTAACTGCATACCAAGTTCACTGTTCCCTTTATATTTAAACTGATGCATCAGGTGCTGCATCAATGATTCTTTGGTAAAATAAAATTGAGCCGTACCTGCTGTAAGGGGTAATCTTCCCCAGAAAGTTTTTTCTACTGGATTGTTGGGATGAATTTCAAAATTCGTTTCCGGCATGGCATCTATACACCGCATGCACAGCGAATTTTCTTTGTTTATTACATCGCTGCCACATCCTGTACATACATGCGGAAACAATAAATGAATTACTGATTCTTTTATTTCATTTAAAGAGACCATATATGGCTTAGAATAAGTATTTATAAACCTCTTCTACTCTTCCCATGCTTATTACTTCAATATTGAATTTCTTTTTGTCTGAACCTTTGAGGCTGTATTTTGAAACAATTATTTTTTCAAAGCCAAGTTTTTCGGCTTCAGCAATGCGTTGATCAATCCTGTTTACTGATCTGATCTCACCACTTAAGCCCACTTCACCGGCAAAACAGATTTGTTGTGGCAGCGGTACATCTTCATATGAAGAAAGTAAAGCACAAAGAACTGCAAGGTCAATGGAAGGATCTTCCACTTTAATACCACCTGCAATATTCAAAAACACATCCTTTATGCCGAAATGAAAACCACCTCTTTTTTCAAGCACAGCGAGTAATAATTGCAAACGGCGAAGATCAAAACCGCTTACTGTTCGCTGTGGTGTGCCATAAACTGATTGGGTAACCAATGCCTGTACTTCAATTAATAGGGGTCGCATCCCTTCAATTGTAGCAGCTATTGCAATTCCGCTTAAATGTTCTTCTTTTTGAGTAATTAAAATTTCACTTGGGTTTAAAACACCTTTCATTCCTTCACTGGTCATTTCATAAATCCCTAATTCGGCAGTGCTGCCAAAACGGTTTTTAAGTGTTCTAAGAATCCGGTAAGCATAATGTCGGTCACCTTCAAACTGTAATACTGTATCTACCATATGTTCCAGAATCTTAGGACCGGCAATACTTCCATCTTTTGTGATATGACCAATAAGAAAAACCGGTGTATTTGTTTCTTTGGCGAAACGCTGAAACTCAGCAGCACATTCCCTTATCTGGGAAACACTTCCGGGAGACGATTCAATAAATGGCGTTTGTAGTGTTTGTATTGAATCTACTATAACTAATTGGGGTTTTAGTTTTTTTATTTCCTGAAAAATAGTTTGTGTGGATGTTTCTGTAAGCAAGTAAAAATTATCATTTACAAGTTTCATTCGCTCAGCTCTCATCTTTATTTGCTGCTCACTTTCCTCTCCACTGATATATAATACAGAGACATCTTTTAACCACAATCCGTTTTGTAAGAATAAGGTTGATTTACCAATACCAGGTTCACCGGCAACCAGTACAAGACTTCCGGGAACAATACCGCCGCCTAATACACGGTTTAATTCCTGGTCAGCAGTAGGTAATCTTTTCTCTTCACTGGTTTTAATATCATGTAATGCAATTGTTCTGTTTATTCTTTTTTCTTCTTTGTAATCTTTCCAGCTATTATTGTTTTTTGAGTTGTCTTTCTGTTTTTGTTCTTCAACAAATGTGTTCCATTGATTACATGACGGACATTGACCAACCCATTTCACACTTTCATATCCACATTGCTGGCAAAAAAAAGACGTTTTGACCTTGCTCATGCAATAAAATTAAATGTTTGGAAACTGTTTATTGAAACGATCTTTTTATGTTGAGTGCAACATAGAATTTTTGATAAAAAATGAATCTAAAAGAAGATAAAAAAGCTTATGCTTTTTGAAAGACTATATTAAATGTAAAAAGGGCCAATCTTACGATTGACCCTCTTACTTACTAACCCATTAAATTCTATTGCTAAGTTACAATTATGCGGCAGATTTCAAAATATATTTTGACCGCTGTGCAAAACTTACGGATATGTCAGGTGGCTAAAAAGGTGGGAAAATAGTTCAATGAAATTCAATTTAAAGCATTGAAATACAAATCGTTATAATATATTTACTAAAATCTAAAAAATACTTTTGATTTCATAATAAATTAATTTTTCAACATTGAGGGTGACAAATCGGCTGAAAAAATTCCCATAATCGAAATGGACATAAATTTGATATATTCTGTAAAATAAAATGTGTGAATATGATAATGTCAAATGAGATTTTCCTGGTTTCCTTGCTCTTTTTGGGCATCAGTTTTGTTGTTTCAGCGATCCTGAAAAACAAGTTTACCAAGTACAGTAAAATAGGCCTTTCCAACGGTCTTTCGGGCCGGGAAATAGCTGAAAAAATGCTGAAAGAGAACGGTATTTATGATGTAAAAGTCACCTCTGTAGATGGCTTTCTTTCAGATCATTATAACCCTGTGAACAAGACGGTGAACTTGAGCCCGGAAGTGTATAATGGACGGAGTATTTCGGCAGCGGCTGTGGCCGCCCATGAGTGCGGACATGCAGTTCAGCATGCCACTTCTTATGGTCCTTTGGTAATGAGGAGCAAAATGGTTCCTGCCGTAAAATTCAGCTCTATGCTGGTAAACTGGGTGCTATTGGCGGGGATGATTGTGCTGGCAACCTCAAATAATCCAACTGTTTTACTGATCGGTATTATTATTATGAGTGTAACAGTACTTTTTACCCTAATTACCCTTCCGGTGGAGTTTGACGCCAGCAAAAGAGCCCTTGCCTGGCTTGAAAGAACAAATGTGACTAATCCCCAGGAATATCCAAAAGCGAAAGACGCCTTAAAGTGGGCAGCTACAACCTATGTGGTAGCAGCTTTGGCAGCCGTGGTTACTTTAATTCAATATATCATGATATACCTGGGAAGCAGGGATAGAAATTAAGCGAAAGCGAGAATGAGCAATTAAAAGCCCGGTATTAAATGCCGGGCTTTTTTATAATTTGATCTCTTCATCATTTTTATCAAAAAACTTGTACTCAGTAAGGTGATAGTTACTGTTTTTCTCCAATCTTGTTTTTTGGCCGAACTTCTTTTTCCACTTCGCCATTTTACTGCTCATAAACCAACCTTTGGTGAGGTATGCATATAAAATAGGATGTACAACCAATTTAAGATTGGTATTCTTATGTGTGATGAGGTAGCTTAAATTCTTTTCTATTTCATCTTCTAAAAGTAATGTAGAAGAAATCTTACCTGTGCCATTACAACTGGGACAGGCCTCTTGTGTAACAATATTCACTTCGGGTTTCATACGCTGACGAGTGATCTGCATCAACCAGAATTTGGACATTGGAAGAACCGCATGTTTGGCCCTGTCAGGTCCCATGAACTCTTCCATCTTTTCTACCAGTTTCCTTTTATTTTCAGGAAGCTTCATATCTATGAAATCGGCAACGATTATACCACCAAGATCCCTGAGACGAAGTTGCCTTGCAATCTCTTCTGCAGCTTCAAGGTTTGTTTCCATTGCATTCTGCTCCTGGTTATTGCTAACACTTTTGTATCCGCTATTCACATCAATTACATGCAGTGCTTCAGTATGTTCGATGATGAGGTAAGCACCACTGTCAAGATTCACTGTTTTACCAAAAGAGGATTTAACCTGTTTGGTAATACCGAATGAATCGAAAATAGTAGAACCATTTTGATAAAAAGATACAATATCTGATTTCTCCGGAGCTATCCGCTGAATATAAGTCTTGGTATCAGCAAATATATTTCTGTCATTAACAACGATCCTGTTGAAGTCTTCATTCAAAAGGTCACGAAGAATGCTGTTAGTCTTTGTTTGTTCGCTGAGAATTTTTGCAGGGGCTGTAGCACCTTTCAGGTTTTGCTGAATCGTCTTCCACATTTCTACTAGTGCTGAAAGGTCTTCATGCAATTCTGCTGTATTCTTTCCTTCTGCAGCGGTACGAACTATTACCCCAAAGTTTTTGGTCTTAATTGCTTCAACGATCTTTTGTAGCCTTTTTCTTTCCTCTGAAGAGTGTATTTTTCTTGAAACGGCAACAATATCATTGAATGGAGTCAGTACAACAAAGCGACCGGGCAATGAAAGTTCACAACTCAATCTTGGTCCTTTTGCTGCAATGGGTTCTTTTAATATCTGAACCAGCACATGCGGCTTGCCATTCAATACTTCATTTATCTTGCCAGTTTTAATTATCTCAGGTTCGATGGTGAATTTGGAGAAATCCAAACCTTGCTCACTTTTATCATTCATTGACATGGAAGTGAACTTCAGTAATGATTTGGCATAAGGGCTCAGGTCAGTATAATGCAGAAAGGCATCTTTTTCAAAACCCACATCTACAAATGCAGCATTCAACCCAGGGATCAGTTTTTTGACCTTACCCAGGTACAAATCGCCAACAGCAAAACGGGCATCGCTTTTTTCGCTATGCAGTTCTACCAGCTTTTTGTCTTCCAGCAAGGCTATTTCAACACCTTGCGGGGCTGCATTAATAATCAGTTCTTTGTTCATTTCAGCTATGCTAAATGAATGTCCTTTGTGCTATAAACACCAGTTGAATGAATCCGTACGGAATGCGGGGTTTTGCATGAAGAAAAGTATTGCGGGTAGATGGGTAGATTGCAATTCAAATACGGCATACAACCGGTAGACTGAAAAGAGTTACAGGTTCAACGTTTAAAGTTTAAGGTTTAATACATCGATATGGTCGAAGTAACCTTAAACTTTAAACCTGAATCTTATTTGTTTCTCTTCTTATGACGATTCTTTCTCAGTCTTTTTTTACGCTTATGCGTCGCAATTTTATGACGCTTCCTTTTTTTACCACAAGGCATACTCAAATAATTTTTTAATCTTGTTTATAATAAGTTTGTTTCAACTTCAGTTTACTTCTTCAATTCGTCTATCCTTCCTTCAATCGCTTTTCTCAGTTCGGCTTGCTTTGTCGACGAAAGAGATAGTTTGTACCATTCAATCGCCTTCTTCTTATTTCCCATCCGTTCATTTACTTCAGCCAGTAATAACAAAACGTCCAGTTCTCCCGGCTTTATCCTGTTGATGGTTTCCAACCGGGTAATCGCTTTATCATACTGCCCGGATATCAACGAACCTTTTGCCAGCATCATTTGTGCATAGAGATTCGTACTGTCTTTTTCTGCAACCTCCCTGATCTTTAAAATTCCTTCCATTGGCGTGGTAGAAATTTCTCCAAAAAGATAGGTAGCTCCGAGGCCAACTTTGGCTGAGTCGTTACTGGGATTAATAAGTAAAGATCTTTCGAACAAATCTTTGGCCTGCAATGCTTTCCACTGTCTGCGCTGTGCCACATCATCATTTTGCAGGTTCTCCAAAAACAGCCGGGCGGCAAAGGTGAGGGTTTTTTCCGAATTTTCCAATCTTGCTGCTTCAGCTGTGTACCAGGCATAAGGTTCAAAAACACCTATCGAGTCAGCCCAAAATTTAGCCAATTGATGGTAAATATGTATCTGCTGGTCCTTAACATCTCCCCGGGATATGGAGTTTTCCAAAGTGCTCAGGCGAACAACCTGTACGGTGCTCAGCTGTTGTTTGGCCAGATTTAGAATAGTATCAATTGTAATGGCGGAGACAGCAGGTCCATGATCATGCCCATCATCTGCTGAATGCTCTTCCACATTTGCCACTTTATTCTTTGGAATGGTACGGCCAAACTGGAAAAGCCCTGCTGTCAATATAATTCCGGCTATCAGTGTAATCCATTGAGGTTTCTTCACAACAAAAATTTTCAGGGTGCAAAGGTACTGGCAAAAACAGTTACTTAGGGCTATTTAAAACAATCAACTTTATTACTTTCTACTTTTTAGATTTCCATTTTTTTTAAATAAATTCACTAATCACCATACTTCAAAAACTGCTGTTTATGAAACCAATCCTAATTATTCTTCTTTTGGTAATATCTTTCTCATTCATCTCATGTTCCGTAAAAGATAAAAAATCGCCAAGCTCCTCATCCGCTGATAGTACAGTCAATAATGGACAAATGAGTATTGATTCAGCCGACAGCACACTGGCACCAATAAAACAATTCTTTGAAAGTGGATTAAACAATTGGGCACAGTCATTTAATGGATTTAGTATTGACTCATTCAGGATGACGCAAAAAACCGATTTCGAAAAATTGGATGCAGGTGAAGATGATATAAACAAATTCTTTGATCTGTATAAAGCATCACTTAGCTATTCTACCGACAGCAGCCAGTTTATTGATCTCTATAGTTCCGGCATAATGCTGGAGAAAAAAGGGAAAAAGATCATTGCCAGTTCGGAAGCAGATCAGGCTGTAACACTTTGCAACCTAAAATCAAAAGAGTGGAAACGCATCGCTTTTTTTGGCCCGTCTGCCGGTATTGAAGAAGCGGTTTGGACCTCACCTTCAACATTCATTCTTGCAGGTTCTATGTATAATGATAATGGAGAGCAAACACCCTACATCATGCTTGGTGATACTAATAGTCAATCATTCCGATGGTTTGAGGCGTCAATCATTAGACCCGAATCATCGAAATATGAAGCCAGCGGAATAAAGAAATTGAAAATAGATGAATGGGAATAATATTTAATCATCACTATCTTCCCCCGGACCAGCATCTGGTTTTACATCAGCATCGGTCAGTTTTTTCACTTCTGCCACAAATTCTTTGGCAGGTTTGAATGCAGGAATATAATGTTCGGGAATGTGCACTGCTATGTTCTTCTTGATATTACGACCAATCTTGGCAGCTCTTTTCTTTGTGATAAAACTGCCAAAGCCACGGATATAAATGTTTTCGCCGTTTGAAAGAGTGTCTTTCACTTCTTTGAACATAGTTTCCAGAGTAACAAGCACATCTACTTTTGGTATGCCTGTTTTTTCAGATATCTGATTGACCAGGTCAGCTTTTCTCATTGTTGCAGGGGTTTTAGTGGTTTTACGAAGTCCAATTTATGACAAAATAATATGATAGTCAACTAAATAGGGGTAATTTTTTTCAACGGCTTGCCAGATGGTATTCGTAAAAAGACGGATATTTAGCCGCCCGATATTATCCAACCGGGTATTTTTTGATGAAAAAAGACAGAATCAGTAGTCTGAAAACAAGATTTACTCCATTATTACTAAAGTGGAACCGGGAGAAAAATGTGCGGCAAATGCCCTGGAAAGGGGAGAAAGATCCCTACAAAATATGGCTGAGTGAGATCATTCTGCAACAAACAAGGGTGGAGCAAGGGCTGGATTATTATAACCGTTTCATCCAAACATTTCCTGACATACATAAACTGGCTAGTGCAAGCGATGCCAAAGTGTTCAAACTTTGGGAGGGGCTAGGCTATTATACCCGGTGCCGGAACCTGCTGGCAACAGCCCGGACCATTTCCAAAGAAAGGAAAGGAGTTTTTCCTGGTACATATGAAACGATCAAAGAACTAAAAGGTGTTGGTCCATATACAGCAGCAGCTATTTCATCGTTTGCTTTTAACCTGCCACATGCAGTAGTGGATGGAAATGTTTTCAGGGTGTTGGCAAGGGTGTATGGTCTGAGTATTCCAACGGATACCACAACCGGGAAAAAATATTTTACTGCATTGGCAGAAGAGCTGCTTGATAAAGAGCAACCCGGTCTATATAACCAGGCCATTATGGATTTTGGAGCGGTGGTTTGCAAACCTGCTGCACCACTTTGTAGTGATTGTGTTTTTAAGAAAGAATGTTTTGCCTTTAATAATGATATGACGGCGGCTTTGCCCATAAAGGAAAAGAAGATCATCATTAAGCAACGCTGGTTTTATTATATAGTGATGGAATATAGAAATGAAGTGGCAATTGTGCAACGGACGGGAAAGGATATCTGGAAGGACCTGTATGAATTTCCGTTGATTGAAGCAAAGAAAGTGTTGAGTAAACAAACAATCATTAATTTAATTGAAAAGAATGAGTGGTTTTCATCTGATACAATTGATGTAACGGCTGTTTCTCCTATTTATAAACAGCAACTTTCTCATCAACTAATAACCGGGCAGTTTATTGAGATAAAGCTGAAGAGAAAACTTAAAAAAATAACAGGCTGGAAATGGGTTAGTTGGGGAAAATTAAAACGTTTTGCTTTTCCGCAGTTTATTAATCAATATTTGAATTCAAAATAATTGTTTAGATTTTATGTTGAATAAGCAGAATATTTCTATTTCAATTAAACTGTAACAACAACATCCCCTTAACTTTTTCTTCTCCTTAAAAAAAATTAACTTTAAGCAGTATTTAATGCCTGCAGATGATTTTTTACACTTAAAGAATAAATGTATGAGAGGCGTAAACAAAGTAATGCTGATCGGCAACCTGGGTAAAGACCCGGATGTGCAGCACCTGGAGGGAAATATTGCCGTAGCCAAATTCCCCTTAGCCACTACCGAAACCTTTAAGGACAGAACTGGAAAATTAGTATCCCAAACTGAATGGCACACAGTAGTGCTGTGGCGTGGCCTTGCTGAACTGGCGCAGAAATATCTGCATAAAAGCAGCCTGGTATATATTGAAGGAAGGTTAAGGACCCGAAGCTGGGATGATAAGGATGGACACAGGAAGTTTGCGACTGAAGTGGTGGGTGATAATCTCATTATGCTAGACAAAAGAATGGAAAGCGGCTCCGGAAGCGAAGGCAGCCCTGATGAAATGAGCGGAGACTCACCGGGTGGTGATCCTTCAGAAAATCTTCCTTATTAATTTTAGATAAACACTCCGGCAATTATTGAGCCCGGAGTGTTACAATAATTCTCATAAATAATAAATCCGGTAACTTTGTTTCAACTTATTGAAACTTCCCACGATGCCCAATAAATCTTCGGAACCTAACGGCTTTGTGGGATTTGTGTTTAACGCTTCAATAAGCTGGTCAACTATTTTGAAACAAAATACCTTGCTTTGGACTATCACCCGTTGTTTCCTTTTACTGGTTTTTTAAAATTCCCTTTACTCGTTATAGATACGCAGAGCACTACTTTCCTGTTAGTCACTCTATTTGTGTTGCTGCTGCTCACTTTCATCATTTCCGGTGCAGAGGCTGCTTTGTTCTCTTTGAACCAAAAGGATATCAATGTTCTGAAGACAAAATCAAACTCTTCGGCAAAAAGGGTGATCAATCTTTTAGAAGAACCGAAAGAAGTATATGCTTCGCTGATGATAGCAGGTACGTTTGTCAATATCAGTATTATAGTAATGGGTAATTTCCTTATCACACAGTTTATTTCCTTCGGTAATGCTGGTGTGGTGGTGGAAGTGATAGCAAAAGTGCTGATGATTGCATTTGTACTGGTATTCTTTGGAAAAATATTACCGAAGGTTTGGGCCACTCAGCATTCCATCCTGTTTGCTTATAGTGCATCAGTGGTGGTAGAACCACTGCATTTGTTGCTGCGTCGTATCAGCAAATGGATTGTAAAACTTGCAGATAATATCGGCAAAAGAGCTGGTGCAGATAAAACCGATGCCATGAGTATGAAAGAACTGGATGAAGCAATTGATATAAAAACGGATGAAGAAGCTACAGTGGAAGAAAAGAACATCATGAAAGGTATTGTGAAGTTTGGAAATATAACGGTGAAACAGATCATGAAAAGCCGGTTGGATGTAAGCGGTATTAATCACAGCATTTCTTTCGGGGCATTGACAAAAAGGGTAGAGGAGCTGCACTATTCAAGATTGCCTGTATACAAAGGAAGCCTGGATGAAGTGGTGGGAATGATCTATACCAAAGACCTGATACCTTACCTGCATAAGGAAGATGAATTTGATTGGCGCCAACTGATGCGGCAACCGTATTTTGTCCCGGAACTGAAACTGATAGAAGATCTGCTAAAAGAGTTTCAGCAAAAACGGATCCATTTCGCCGTAGTGGTGGACGAATTTGGAGGCACCAGCGGTATTGTAACAATGGAAGATATACTGGAAGAAATAATTGGTGACATAAAAGATGAGTTTGATGACGAGGAAAGCAGTAATTATAAAGTGGATGATGATAACTATATCTTTGAGGGGAGGATAATGATACATGATATGTGCCGCATTATGAAACTGCCCATAGATACGTTTGACGGAGTGAAAGGTGAAAGTGAATCTCTTGCGGGGTTGGTATTGGAACTGGCGGGAGAAATGCCAACTGTGGACTGGGTAATACCCTGCGGTGATTTTGAATTTGAGATTATGAAAGCTGATAAGAACCGGGTGCAATTAGTAAAAGTGAGTATCAGGCCAAGAATTGAAAAGAATGAAGAATAAACTACTAAAATATTTTGCTGCTGTTTTATTACCTGGATTTTTTTATTCCTGCAACAGTGATTATTCAGTTGGTAAAAAGAAAGGATACTTTCATATTGATTTTCCGGAAAAGAAATACCAGGTATTTGAACGGCCGGGTTATCCCTACCGGTTTGAATACCCTGTATATGCCTCTGTATCCAAAGACTCTACTTTTTTTGATGATAAAGCCGGTGATTGGTGGATCAATATAGATATTCCTCAATTTGCCGGACGTATTTATGTGAGTTATAAAGCTATCGGCGGAGAAAACAATTTTGATTCATTGGTGCGGGATGGCTTCAAAATGGCCTACAAACAACATGTAGATGTTTCAACCGGGATAAATGACAGCCTGATGCAAACACCCAATGGTGTTGAAGGAATTTATTTTTCACTAGGCGGAAATACGGCTACAGCCAATCAATTTTTTCTGACTGATTCAACAAAACATTTTTTGCGAGGTGCATTATACTTTGATGCGGCCCCTAATGCCGACTCCCTTGGTATTGTAAATGAATTCTTGAAGAAGGACCTGCAGCACCTCATCAATACATTAGAATGGAAATAAAAATCCCGTCCGGTGACCGGAACGGGATTAAAAGGAAAAGGTTAACTACTCTTTTATCTCAGTTTTTTTGGAATCTTTTTTCACAGGAGTAATTTCTTCTTCATATTCTTCTCTTAGTGGTGCCCGGCTGAATATCTTGGTGCTAACCTTTCTTTTCTTTTTAACTGTCACTTTGTGCTCTTCAGCAGGAACAACAGTTACTTCTTCTTTCCCGATCATTTCTTTTTTGTCAGTAACCAGTTTCAGGTCAGCCGGTACTGGTTTGATTTCCGGCAGTATTTCATCTGCTGCTTTTAGAGGCTTCTTTTTTGCAACAATATTTTTTTTATCTGCCACTTTTACTTCATTTGTTACCTCAGGCTTTGTAGCGATCTCTTCAGAAATTACTACGGGTTGTTTTACCTCTTTTTCCGTGTACATGCCTTTGAATTCTTTGTCGTTGCTGGTTTGTTTGTAATCTACAAACCCATAGATGCTGGCACCTATCATTAACGTGGCGCCTACGTACAAGATTGATTTCATTTGATTAGTTTTTATTATTATTAAATGGCCAAATGGTTTTGCAAATCATAGTTTTTCTTTAAAAGGAATAAATGCGCATTGTTTATTTATGTTGCAAATGATTTCAAGTATTTTTTGCTTTGCCGGTTAATAACCCATTCTGCAAAAAGCATATTACCGATCACACTTATCCAAAGCGATAGTTCATAATTTTCGAGATGACCCCAATCCAGCATATAAAAAATGATATGATAAACCCGGAAGGTGACAGCCGTCATGGCCATGGCATAGCTTCTTATCATCCATACCTTATGTGCCACGATATTTCTTTTATGTATGGTAGTTAATCCGTAAAGAGTGGTAATAAACCACCAGCCTGCCATGAACATGAATAAGGCTCTTTCCCAAAAACTTCCTTTGGCAAAGAATGACATGTACAGACCGGTGGGTGCTCCAAGGAATAGAACAACGAACACATAGATCTTGCCCGAAACACGATGGATGGCTTTTGATTTTTTCAATATATACCTGGAAAACTGGATTAGGGAAGTTCCGATACACAGTGCTCCGGCTGCGATATGGATATAAAAACAGGTATTATAAAAATTACTCTGGAAAAGGAAACTTCTTTCCTCTATAAAATCAAACTCTTTGCTGAATGAAAAATATGGTAATGTATTATAAATAAGGAGTAAACTGAATGCTATTACCGGTATCCAGAAAAGCATTTGGATGAGGACCCGGGCCGATCTTTGCAGCGTTAGTATTCTTGAGTTTTGCATACAGTGGTTTGTGATATAAGGGTGATGTCAGCCCCCTGACAAATTCATAAAGATTGACTGTTAGGTATTTGTTAAAGGAATTTTCAATTGGCGGCAAACTTTCCTATTTTGAGTGTTCAACTGCTTTAAATGATTGTTTTTAAAAGACCATTTCTTGTATTTCTTTTTTTACTGACTTGCAAAGCTGGTATAGCACAACAGGAAGCTGCTGCAATTGATTCAATGAAGAATTCACTTGCTAAAGCAAAAACGGTTGATGAAAAAGTAAAATACCTGGATAACCTGTCCCGCACATTAATGAATGTAGATCTGAAAGAAGCAGAGAAGTATGGAAAAGACTTGATTCAGGTGGCAGAAGAATCGAGAAACCGGAAGCTGATGGTGAAGGCGTATAAATCAAATGCGATACGGTGCAGTTATTTTGCAGGACAGAAAGATTATATTACCCGGTCCATTGAGTATTTTAATACTGCCTTGGAGATTGCCCGAAAAGAGAAGATGGTCAATGAGATCGGTGGAATTCAACTCAATCTTTCTTCTATTTTTTTAGCTATACCTGATAAGGATAAGGCCCTGAGTTATGCTAACCAGGCCTTTTCATTGATCTCTACACTGTCAAATGACAGCCTCGAAGTAGAAGCACATAATATGTTTGGCAAGGTGTACCTAGTAAGAAACGAAAAGACACTGAGCCTTCGTAACTTTCTTACGGCACTGCGTATAGCGGAGGAAATGCCAGAAGAAACAAAAGAGAAGAAGAACGGCAAACCATTGCTGCTTCGAAATTGCTATTTGAATCTTTCCGTTTTTTATTCGAAGATAGATGAGTTTGATAAGGCAATAGATTACTATACTTCAGCGTATAAAAAATTAGATGATATTCATGAGGGAAATGTTCCTTATCAGCGGGTAGTGGATATAAATGCAATTGGCAATTTGTTTTCCCTGAAAAAAAACTATGATATCGCTATCAGTTATTTTGAGCGATCGGTGAGAATGGCTGATTCCCTGAAGTTCTCTTCATTAAAAATTCCGGGTTATGTGAGTTTGCTGAACCAATACTTACGACTTGAACAACCGGTAAAGGCGATGAATTATATGAAGTCGGATCAGGGGAAACAATTAACGGAACATCTTTTGAAATTTGGATTCACCGGCGCCATTAACCAGGTTTATGGTGTTATTTATGGACAGTTGCGACAATACGATTCTGCGAATTATTATTTTGACAGGGCGTTGCCATTTTTTGAAAACGGAAATGAAACGAATAAGCTTTTATTCTATCATCAATTGGCGAATTTTTATAAAGAGTCGAAACAGAACAGTAAGGCAGTTAATTATTTTCTGCAGGTGAAGGAAATGGGTGAACGATTGGGAATGCTGGAGAATGTGAAGGATGTAGCCAAGCAGTTAGATACCCTTTATACACAGAATGGAAATTATAAACTGGCCAGTGAATACAATGGAATTTACTACATTTATAAAGACAGTATTGAAAAGCTGAATAAGGAAAAAGAGCTTACACAGCTGGAAGCCTCGGATGAACTGCAGCGGCAGGAACGTATAGCAAGAGAGAAAGAAGAAGCAAAAAAAAGGAGGAACAATATTCAATACCTCGCTATTACTATTGGTATTGTTTTATTGTTTGTAGCACTTGTTGTTTTGGGGATGTTCAAAGTATCAGCTACTACAATTAAAATGATCGGGTTCTTTGCTTTCCTGATGTTCTTCGAATTCATTTTCCTGATATTTAAGAAGAATATATATTCAGTTACCAAAGGGGAACCCTGGAAAGACTTATTGTTTATGATTGGATTGGCGGCTATATTACTTCCATTACACCATTGGATGGAACATAAAGTGATAAAATACCTGACCTCTCACAACCGGCTGACCTCAGCCGGGCATCATATAAAGAATAAAATATTCAGACGGACTAAAGACACTGAACTATAGAGCAAGACTTACCTTTGCAAAAATAAAAAGCAGTGATCGTAATAGATAATATCCTGATAAGCGAAGATGTGGTGGATAAGCAGTTTGTATGCGATCTGAACAGTTGCAAAGGAGCCTGCTGTGAAGACGGTGCTGCGGGAGCACCTTTAGCGAAAGAAGAGCTAAAGATAGTGGTGGATGTGTTTGAGAAAGTGAAGCCTTATCTTACCAAAGCATCAATTGCGGAGATAGAAAAGAAAGGATACTATGTTTATGATGATGAATTTGAATGGGTGACACCTACACTTGACGCCGATAATGAGATATGTGTATATGCTATCCGGGAGAAGAACGGAATGATCAAATGTGCATTCGAACAGGCCTATAATGATAAAGTGATTGAATGGAAGAAGCCTATCAGTTGTCACCTGTATCCCATCATTTCAAAAAAAGGAAAGCATGGTGATTATGAGAGAGTGAATTATGAACCCCGTGAAAAAATATGCAGCCCTGCCTGCGCAATGGGTGAGAAATTGAAAGTGCCGGCATATCAATTTTTAAAAGAACCACTAATAAGAAAGTATGGAGAAGGGTTTTATGAGGCGTTGGATACCATTGCGAAGGGAGAGTGGGAGGAGATAGATTTTAATGAGTGAGTCAGGAGTTAAGAGTTTAGAATTAAGAATTATGAATTTTGAATTAATTTAGACTATAGTGAAAGAAACAGCATCCAGTTTTATTACAAAGAGTACTATCAAAGCTGCCGATAAGGAGCATCGCAGGAAGATTAATTTTAATATTGGCAAGTACAATGCAGTTGTACCAAAGGGTAAGGAACAGTTTGCTGATGTGCACCTGGCCCGGGAAAGAGCAAAGAATATAAAGTGGAAAGCAATTGAGACTTTAGATAAGCAACTCGAAACATTTGAAAAGGCAATAACAGGCAGAGGGGCAAAAATTATCTGGGCTGAAGATGCACAACAGGCATTGGATGCCATAAAAAAAATTTGTGAAGAGAAAAAATGTAAAACTCTTGTAAAGAGCAAGAGTATGGTTACAGAAGAGATTCATCTGAATGACTTCCTGGAAGAGAATGGTATTGAAAGTGTGGAAACAGACCTTGGAGAATATATTCAACAATTAGATGGTGAGCCGCCTTATCATATTGTAACACCAGCCATGCATAAAAGCAAGGAAGATGTGGCAAAGCTCTTTTCAGAAAAGTTAGGTACCGATCCAAAAGCAACACCTGAAGAATTAACACTTACAGCAAGAGAAATACTTCGTGAAAAATATATTAAAGCAGAAGTAGGTGTAACCGGTGCCAATTTTATCATAGCAGATATTGGAGGCATAGCCATTACTGAAAATGAAGGCAATGCAAGGTTAAGTTGTGCATTCCCCAAAACACATATTGTGATAGCAGGTATTGAGAAGATGATTCCCTCTATGACTGACCTCGGTTTGTTCTGGCCATTGCTTTCAACATTTGGGACAGGTCAGCGAGTTACTGTTTATAATACTATACTTACAGGTCCAAGGCAATCTTTTGAAACAGATGGGCCGGAAGAGATGTATGTGATATTACTGGATAATGGAAGAACCAACATTCTTGCCAATGAAAAGCAGCGGGAAAGTTTGTACTGTATCCGTTGCGGTGCATGCCTTAATGCATGCCCGGTGTATAAAAATATTGGTGGTCATACCTATGCGGCTACTTACAGCGGCCCTATCGGTTCTGTTATTACCCCTCATTTAAAAAATATGGATGAGTGGAAGCATCTCAGTTATGCTTCATCACTTTGTGGAAACTGTACCGAAGTTTGTGCGGTTAAGATAAACCTGCATGAATTGCTTTTAGAAAACCGGCATGAAGCAGTAGAAGAAGGACATAGCTCATTTGCTGAGAAGATGGCCTGGAAAATGTGGAAGCAGGGGATGCTGCGCCGCAAGTGGATGAACATGGCCAGCGGAAAAATGAAGAATTGGGTGGTGAATACAATGGTGAAAGGATGGAAGGAGCACAGAGGTGAAATGGAGTTTCCCAAAAAATCGTTTAACGAGCAATGGAAAGAAAAAAACGGAGACAGATAGTTATCTTCAATGAGTGATTGTTTATGCAACAAACATAACCCCCCGTCTGAAATATATTTTGGATTTTATCAGCAGTGAAATTGCTGATAGAAATTTCATTCTTACAAATTCAAAGGATGAATTTCAGAACTTTCAAGGAGCCCAGATTAATTACAGTGCCGAACCGATTACAGCCAATGAATGTTGGATAAAGCCGCATGGTTTGCTGGAAGAAAATAATATTCATGAGCAGATAATTGATTGTTTTGATTGGAACAACTGTAAAATTTTTTTCAAAACCGAAAGCAACTTTCCTTTTGATATTTTTGCTGCTTCTTTTTATTTGCTCAGCCGGTACGAGGAATACCTGCCGCATGGAAAAGATATGTATGGAAGATATGCTCATGAAAATTCACTGGCTTTTCGGGAGAACTTTTTAAATGTGCCTTTGGTTAACCAGTGGCTACAGGTATTTAAAAAAGTATTGCAGCAGCAGTTCCCTTCTTTTGCGGTTAAGGAATCGTCATTCAGTTTTCAGCCAACTTATGATATTGATGAAGCCTATTCTTACAAGCACAAAAGTTGGCTGAGAAACGTTGGGGGTGCAGCAAAAGATTTGTTGCAAGGAAAATGGAACAAGTTTGTTCAAAGAAGTAAAGCATTGCAGAAAAAGATTATTGACCCTTATGATTCATATAGCTGGATGGATGCTTTGCATCAGCAGTATGGATTTACGCCCAATTACTTTTTCCTTGTACCGGAGAGAAATGGCAAGTATGATAAGAATATACTACCGTCACATAAGGCCATGCGAGAACTGATACGGCAACATGCAGCAAAATATACTATCGGTATCCATCCATCCTGGCAAAGTGGCGATGATCATTCTTTGCTTGGTATAGAAATAAAAACACTGCAAGTGTTAACTGGAAAAAGCATAACTACTTCACGGCAACATTTTATACGTTTTACATTGCCAGATACTTATCGCCGGCTGATCGCAGCTGGTATCAAAGAAGATTATTCCATGGGTTACGGCAGCATCAACGGTTTCAGAGCATCTGTAGCTTCATCTTTTTACTGGTACGACCTTCAAAAAGAAGAACAAACTGATCTGCTGTTACATCCTTTCTGTTATATGGATGCGAATTCGTTTTATGAACAAAAGTATTCATCGCAACAGGCTTTGGAAGAAATGCTGCATTACCTGAATGAAGTAAAAAAAGTGAACGGTCAATTTATTACACTCTGGCACAACACTTTTTTAGGAACTGATCCCTTTTTTGCAGGATGGAAAGAAGTGTATGAGCAATTCATTAAAGAAGCGGTTCGCTAAACTCCTTCCGCTTCTGGTTGTTCCGGTGGTGGAATTGTTTTAAAGGCACGGTTCACCATGAAGACACCAAAGAGAGCTACCATTCCACCGATTACAATATACAGTGTTACCACTTCGCCAAAGAATAACCATCCACATAATACGGCAACAATGGGGTTGATATAAGCATAGATGGATGCTTGCTCCGTTGGTAAGTTTTGCAGTGCATACAAGTATGCAATGAAAGTGATGACAGAACCAAATAACACAAGATAACCGATGGCCGCCCATGCTTTCCATGGAATAGCTGCTATCGGAATTGACATATTAGTGGCGCCGGTTATTGTAACCAGTGAAACACCTGCAATCACCATTTGCAATCCTAAGCCGAAATAGGGATTGAACTTTGTTGCCTGTTGTTTGGTATACAAACTAGCGAAGGCCCATGTCCAGGTGGCAATCAGTGAAAGAATGATTCCGAAACGGAAATCAGCTATCAGAAAATCTTTCAGATGAGGATAGAATATGACACATACACCACCGAAGCCGAGTAGCAAACCGATCAATGCATTGCGGGGTAATTGTGACTTAGCAGTAAACAACCCGATCACTACGAGCCAGAGGGGAAAGATAGCACCCATGATAGAACCTAAACCTGCAGAAATAAATTGTACACCCCATGTGCTAAGGCCATTACTCAAAATAAAATTCAGGAAACTTAATACAAGAATGGGAATCCATTCTTTTCCTTTTGGCCATGTTGCTTTTCTGTAAATAAAAAAACCGACATATAAAATGCCGGCGATGATTTGTCTTATGCCAGCCATTTGTAAAGCCGGCATATGCCGGACTCCTTCCTTCGATGCGATCCAGGTAGTACCCCACAATACACTTACCACCGCTAATGCAAATATGGCTTTTGACCTCGTACCTTTTTTATGAATACTAAAAGGATTAAAGGCCCGCAACAGTTTTATGTTGGCAGTTGTGTTAGCTAAGGTTTTATATATGTCGTAGCGGGGCAATGGTTAATGTTTAAAATGTCTCATGCCTGTGATCACCATGGCGAGTTTGTTCTCCACGCAATACTCAATCGAATCCTTATCCCTTATTGAACCGCCGGGTTGAATAAATGCAGTGATGCCTGCTTCATGTCCCAGCTTTACACAATCATTAAAAGGGAAGAATGCATCGCTTGCCATTACGGCACCGTTCAGGTCGAAGTTGAATTGCTTTGCTTTTTCCACTGCCTGTCTTAACGAATCAATACGGCTGGTTTGTCCGCAGCCTTTACCAACCAGTTGTTTATTTTTTACTAAAGCAATTGCATTTGATTTTAAATGCTTGCAAATAAGATTGGCAAAAGCAAGGTCTGCTTTTTCAGATGCTGTACAATCTCTGCCGCCCACTTCTTTCCATTCAGAAAAATTGCCTTCGTCTGTTCCCTGCACCAACACACCATTCAGCAACGAACGAAACATCTGTGATGAAGGTCTTGTGCCTTGTGCCTTGTCACTTGCCCCTTGTTCCTTGTTCCTTAATAATATTCTGTTCTTCTTCGACTTTAAAATCTCCAACGCATCTTCATCAAAAGCCGGGGCAATCAACACTTCAAAGAAAATTTCGTTAATGGCCTCCGCAGTTGCTTTATCAATAGTGCCGTTGCAAACCAGCACACCACCAAAAGCACTTTCCGGATCTCCGGCCAGCGCAGCATCCCAGCTTTCTTTTACCGAACTTCTTTCTGCAAAACCACATACATTAGTATGCTTTATTATGCCAAAGACAAATTTGTTCTTTGATGCGATTAAAGCCCCTCCTTCGGAGGGGTTTGGGGAGGCGTCTTTGATGATCTGCACAGCCGCATCCACATCCACCATATTGTTATACGAAAGCTCTTTACCATTCAGTTGTTCAAACAGTTTTTCCAGGTCACCATAAAAAGAACCAGACTGGTGTGGATTCTCACCATACCGCATCGTTTTTTCTGGTGCATTGAATGGTGTTACAAAACTGGTGTGATGAAAGTAATTGGAGATAGCCGTGTCGTAAGCCGTACACACATCAAATGCTTTGATCGCAAACTGGCGGCGTTGTTCCAAAGTTGTTTCACCGTTTTGTGCACTTAGTATCGAAACAACTTCTCCATAATCGTTTTTACTGGCCACCACCATCACATCTTTATGGTTTTTAGCAGCAGCCCTCAGCATAGATGGTCCGCCTATGTCAATCTTTTCAATGATGGCTTTTTCATCCGTTGTGGAAGCCACCGTTTCTTCAAAAGGGTAGAGGTCAACGATTACCAGGTCTATTTCCGGAATTCCGTATTCCTTCATTTCCTTTACATGGGTGTCATCATCCCGTTTGCCCAGTATGCCGCCAAACACTGCAGGATGCAAAGTCTTTACCCTGCCACCGAGTATAGAAGGATAAGTGGTCAGTGCTTCCACGGGAATTACAGTTGCACCCAGTTTTTCAATAAAATCCTGTGTACCGCCGGTGGAGTAGATGGTCACATCCTGCTCCTTTAAAAGATTCACAATAGTTTCCAGTCCGTCTTTGTAAAAAACCGAAATAAGTGCTGATTGAATTCTTTTGTTCATGGTATAGATGCGTTAAAAAGGCAGGAAATCGTTAAAGAGTGGTAAAGGTAAGTTTCTGCGTAGTTATGGCAAAAGCAGGGACTTGCGGAAAGAGAAATTTTTATGTTACCAGCTTCAGTACTACTATCATCGTCTGTTGCGTCGCACTCTTCAGGGTTCAGTAATTCTATTCAGTATTTTTAGAGTGGTTAGCATTTTTAATTCACCTTCATCACAAAAGCTCCTTGTGTCGTCACATCATGCCAGGGAATTTTTAAGGAGTCGCAATCCTTCTTCCAGTATTTTGTTTTCCATGCTGGGGCAGAGCCGTCAAAAACTACTTGCCTTATATCTAATGCAGCCGTTATCTTTTTCATATAAAGTTTTGGATTCTTTGCAACTACCAACAGATCAATAACAGGTTTTGTACTTGTAGTATCAAATGTTGTTGTTTCAGCCAGCAGTAAAATATTTTTCCCTTTATAAGTAAAATGATTTTCAGATCGTACCAGTTCATCCAGACCGGGTGATTCATTGATTCGATATAATATCCGGGAAGGCTTCAGGTGGAAGTTTCGGGCAAAATCGTCAACGAACAGGTCATCGGCTCCTACAAAAACATAATTCCTGCCGTTTACAAAATCAATCGCTGTTTTCTGTGGTACATTGTATACAATTATCTTTTGCTGTTGGTTGCTTTGTATAAATGAAACTGATCGTATCACTACAAAACAAAGAAGAACAACTAACGCCAGCTTCAGGCTTCGCCCAGATCTTTCCATCAGCCAGTAACTTATTCCAATTGCAAATAACAAAAGCAGGATAGTTTGTATTATACTTATCTGCAAACCATCCCATAGAGAAAAACGAATGGCTTCTATTCTTTCAATATATGTATTCATCACCCATATCAGCCATGAAAGCAGTTTGCCAAACAAAGAAGCTGCAGCTGGTACAATTGCAAGCACACAAAGAAGAATTTCTCCTAATAAAATGGCACTTGATAATGGAACCGCAAGGAAGTTTGTCAGCAGAAATAAATTCGGGAACTGATGAAAATGATAGATACTTAATGGTACAGTAAATATTTGTGCAGCCAGTGTAACGGCATTGAGCTTCCAGATAAAGTCAAGCAGTTTATTCTTTATATAAAACCAATTATATATAGGCCGCATAAAAATAATAATACTCAACACTGCAGCGTATGATAGTTGAAACCCAACATCCCAAAGCCAGTAGGGATTAATACAAAGCAGTATGAATGCAGAAACCGCCATTGTATTGAAAATGGATGGTCTTCTGGACAATGATTCTCCAACAACAATACAGGTAAACATTACTGCGGAACGAAGAATAGAAGGTTGTGCGCCTGCCAGCAAACTGAACATCCATAATCCTGTAATGATCAGCACCGGCCGTAACCAACTAATCTTTTTTCTTTTTTGTAGTGGTTTGAATAATATTGAAAGTAACCAATAGATTAAACCAAGATGTAAGCCAGAAATAGCAATGATGTGAACTACACCTGTATTGGTGTAAGATTGAACGAGTGACTGTTCAAGATCATCTTTATAACCGATCAGTAAAGCTTCAGCAAGACCAAGTTCTTTTTTGTCTTTGATATTCTTTCGAAGGATATTCAATACACCATCACGGGTATCGTAAATGAATTTCCTGAACCAGCTTTCATTCTTACTGTCCAGCACTTCAAATTCGTCTGGCTTCAGATAAACCTGGTGGGTAATGCCCTGGAACAAACAATATCTTTTATAATCGAAGCCACCTGGATTTCCAGAGTTTTTTATTTCCTGTAATGCCTTTTTAAAAACAATCTGTGATCCATATTTTAATTGAAGTGAAGAGTCCTTCTTAAAATATATAATGATCTCACCTTTTACAGGAATTATTGAATCATTTCGCAAAACAGCATGTACCGTAGCATTGGCTTTGATAGATTTTGTTTTTTCAACCGGAGGTTCATTTAAAGTTACCACCAGTCCCGCCTTTTCCTTGTAACTATTTCCAAACCAGTTTTTATTATTCCGGATATTATTTTGCCATGCAAGTAATGCGCCAAACGAAAAAAACAGTAGTCCGGTGAATAAGCCATTCCAGACTGAGAGTTTATACCTGTTGAAGAAAGGAATAAAGAAGAATGCTGTTAAGATAATAACTGCGAAAACACCTGAAGCAATCAAAACAGGCAAATCAATCTGAAGATGCCATTGAATGATTATACCTGCGACTGTCGCAAGCAATAGTTTTATAAAAGGATTTTTCTTCCAGAAGTTGAAACCATACCGGGCCATATTGAAAAATAGTAACCTCTTTTGATTGCAGCAATACTTGGTCTTAGCGTGGGCTATCACTTCTACAACGG
>CAYVSH010000015.1:0-9855 GCA_964453625.1 uncultured Chitinophaga sp. | reverse complement strand
GTTTTTTCGCTTTTTACCTTGTTCTCCACATATTTTCTGTATGGAATATTCTGCACTTTGCTCATCAGCCAGCCAGGGTAATTAAAAATGCTCACATTCATTTGCTGCACATTGTCATCTTTGTTTTTATCAAATACCTGTAAAGTTTTTTCATACTCTTTTATCCTGCTTTTTTTATCCTGCATATAAAAACAATGCTGCAGGCAATGTACCAATGCAGTTTCAAACGGATGTTTCTTCTTTCGTTTATAAAAATAGGTGTAGGTAGCCCTGTACTGTGATTCAAACAGTCTGTCATTGTCCATGCTATAGGTTATCAGCAATAAAAGGATGTTGGCGATGGATGTATGTTCTTCCCTGGTTCCATCTTTAAAATAGGTATTACCCCGTTTCACAAAATATAAAGCATCATCAAACTGTTCTAGCACAAAACAGGCAATACCCAGCGAAAAGTTGATGGTACGGTTCAGGTCAGCATTCAGCAATGGTTCCCAGGTGCGATACCTTGTTTTCATGAACTGCACCAATTTTTTTACATCATTGTACCGGGCTGTTTTGTTATAAATTTTATTAAAGGCAAGGTATTTAATAGCTTCAAAATTGGCCCGTTGTACGGGGTCCTGTATGAGTTCGTTTATGGGATCATTAAAGCTGTCAGTTACAAATTTATAGTCGCCATGTAGTATGCCTGCATAATTTATCATGTAAAGTAGTTCAATATAAAACTCTGCATCTTTTTTTATGAAACCGGTATTCTTTTTCCAATCTATCAATGCCTGTTCCAGTAAAGTCATTGAACCGGGTATATCATTTGAAAGGTATAGTAAAGTGGCTTTGCTAAGCCGGTAATAATGCCGGAACCAGAATGACTGGCCATGCTGCTTTGTATTTATCCTGTTAACAATGTTCAGCATGCTGGCTATTCGTTTCTTCAAGTCATCATCCAGGTCGAAATGTGCTTTCCTTTTCAACAGCAATACTTCTGTATAAATATCCCTGAGTGTAATCATTTCAGCATACTCATTATAGGTGATGATATGACCTTTAAAGACTGAATGCAATTCATCAAAACTGGTATCCAGGTTGCTGGACAGCACCATTTTTTCAAATTCTGTTTTTAACAAGTTCAATTTTGGATATAATTCTGAAGCCCTTGCTTTGGCAACGGCCTTTTTCCAGATTGAATGGGCTTCTTCCATCAATCCTTTTTTTCTAAGCAACCTGATAAGCAGGATCTGGTTGTACAGATCACCACCGATAGTATTCCTGTTATCATATTGTGCAATGGCCTCACAAACCTGGCGTTGCAGATAATGTTTTTGAAACGCAATGTTCTTTTTATTGATAGCCGGGCCGAATTTTTTCAGGATAGCGGATTCATTATATTTTTTTTGTGCTGCAATAGCGTCAAACAGTTTCAGGTAAAGTTGCTTGCTGCCTTGTTGCCTGGAAGCAAAGTTCCGTTTGAAATAAAGCTTCTCAGAACTTTTTAAAGTTCTGATCAGTTGCCAAAGAAAGTCGGAAGATGATTTCATAGATTACCATTCTGGTTCTGCGGGATGATCTAAAAATACATATTCTATGAAATATATTTTCGCAATACTGCAAATTATTTCAAATTGGCTTGCAATACAAATTATTGAATAACAATACTATATATGTAGAATGTTAGTATAATGGTTTATTGTGCTTCAAATTTTAGATCAAATTAGAATTTGGGGTAGCTGTGTCCGTATGTATTTTTATTGCAGATTATAAAGCAAAAGAGTTTCACAAAGAGATATACAACCAAAACCAACTGCTAAGTCCATTTTTATAACCATTAATCATTAAGCCTCAAACCCGCCACTCGATTCTGTAAAGAAAAGGGTGACGGGTTTTGAACTTTTTAGGACTTTTAAAAAATATTATTTACTGAGATACATACTCCTGTCCTTGTACAATTTCCGGAAGTATGGGTCACGGAGATCTTTTATAAAGCGGATAGCTTCACCGGTACTTTTCATTTCAGGCCCAAGTTCTTTATTTACATTGGGAAATTTGTTGAAACTGAAAACTGGTTCTTTGATGGCAAAGCCGGTTAGCTTTTTATCGTACGTAAAGTCTTTCAGTTTGTTGGCACCGATCATAACTTTTGTAGCAATGTTCAGGTATGGTATCTGGTATGCTTTGGCAATAAAAGGAGTTGTTCTGGAAGCCCTTGGGTTAGCTTCAATCACAAATACTTTACCATCTTTAATAGCGAACTGGATATTGATCAGTCCTTTAATTTTTAATTCCCTTGCAATCTTTTCTGCATATTCCTCCATCGTATGAACAATCAAAGGTGTAAGATTGAAGGCAGGCAATACAGCATTACTATCTCCGGAGTGAATACCTGCCGGTTCTATATGTTCCATTACACCCATTACATGAAACTCTTCTCCGTCAAAAATCCCATCTATTTCGGCTTCCTGGCAGCGGTCGAGGAAATGGTCAATCAATATTTTATTACCGGGCAAATGTTTTAATAAACTCACCACTGCTTTTTCCACTTCCTCATCATTGAGAACAATTCTCATACGCTGACCGCCCAGTACATATGATGGGCGAACCAGTACAGGATATCCCACTTTATTGGCTACAGCTATTGCTTCATCCACATCTACTGCGGTACCATAATCAGGGTATGGGATATCTAATTCTTTTAATCTATCACTAAAACGGCCACGGTCCTCGGCTATATCCATACTATCGTAAGAGGTGCCGAATATTTTAATTCCTTTTGCATGAAGTTTTTCAGCAAGTTTCAATGCCGTTTGACCACCCAACTGAACAATAACTCCTTCCGGTTTTTCATGCTCAATGATCTCCCATAAGTGCTCCCAATAAACCGGCTCAAAGTAAAGTTTGTCAGCCATGTCGAAATCGGTACTTACTGTTTCGGGATTACAATTTACCATGATGGATTGGTATCCTGCTTCTTTAATTGCTAATAATCCATGAACACAGCAATAATCAAATTCAATCCCCTGCCCGATACGGTTAGGTCCTGAACCGAGCACAATAATTTTCTTTTTATCTGTAACGATACTCTCGTTAGTATTTCCATATTCAAAGGTGGAATAGAAATAAGGGGTTTTTGCTTCAAACTCTGCTGAACAGGTGTCTACCATTTTATAAACCCTTGTAATACCTGCAGCTTTTCTTTTTGCGTAGATATCATCTTCATCACCATGATTAATGATTCTGTTTATCTGTTCATCACTGAAGCCATTTACCTTGGCTTCTCTTAACAACTCAATGGGTAAATCATTTAAATCATACTTTGCCAATTCTTTTTCAATGGCGCAAAGTTTTTGTATTTCATATAAGAACCACCTGTCAATTCCATTGGTAGCTTTTGAAATGCTGCTTACTGAAATGCCGGCCATTAATGCGTCTTTTATACGGAAGATGCGATCCCATTTTGGTTCTTTTATATATTCCAGCAGTTCATCTGCATGCATCAGGCTTTTGCCATAATAGCCAAGGCCCACAGCATTGTTTTCAAGGCTTTGACAAGCTTTTTGAATGGCTTCGTTAAAACTTCTGCCAATACCCATTACCTCACCAACACTTTTCATCTGGAAACCAAGTGTATCATCAGCTCCTTTAAACTTATCAAAGTTCCAACGGGGAATTTTGACTATTACATAGTCTAAAGCTGGTTCAAAGTAGGCAGAGGTGGATTGAGTAATCTGGTTTTCTAATTCATCGAGATTATAGCCTATTGCCAGTTTTGCAGCAATTTTTGCTATTGGGTATCCTGTGGCTTTACTTGCCAGTGCAGAGGAACGGCTTACTCTTGGATTGATTTCAATTGCTAGTACTTCTTCAGTATCCGGATTCAATGCGAACTGTACATTACAACCACCTGCAAAATTTCCAAGATCCCGCATCATTTTAATAGCGGTATTCCGCATTAGTTGCATGGCTGTGTCACTAAGTGTCATGGCTGGCGCCACCGTAATTGAATCACCAGTATGTACACCCATTGGATCAAAATTCTCTACGGTACAAATTATAGCAACATTATCTACAGAGTCCCTTAATAATTCCAATTCGAATTCCTTCCAGCCTAATACAGCTTTTTCAACCAGCACTTCGTGTATAGGACTTGCCGTTAATGCCCTGTTTAATGCATCATCGAGGTTTTCTTTTTTAAAAACAAGTCCGCCACCAGTACCACCTAAGGTAAAGGAAGGTCGAAGTACTAATGGAAACCCAATTTCCTGGGCAAATTCTTTTCCTTCAAGGTATGAATTGGCAATTTTTCCTTGTGCTACAGTTACACCAAGGTTTATCATCCATTTTCTGAACTTCTCCCGGTCTTCTGCTTTTTCGATCGCTTTAATATCTACTCCTATCAACCTGACATTATATTGTTCCCAGATGCCAAGTTCTTCTGCTTCTTTTGCAAGGTTCAATGCTGTTTGTCCGCCCATGGTTGGCAATACAGCATCAATTTCATTTTCCTGGAGGATCTGTTCAATACTTTCAACTGTAAGCGGTAACAGATAAACTTTGTCTGCCATCATCGGGTCGGTCATAATAGTAGCAGGGTTACTATTAATTAGTGTTACCCTGATACCCTCTTCCCTCAGGCTTCTCGCTGCCTGGGTTCCTGAGTAGTCAAATTCACATGCTTGTCCGATAATAATGGGGCCTGAGCCGATGATCAAAACTGATTTGATGGAATTGTCTTTTGGCATTTTTTTTTTAATTCCTTCGCAAAGAAGGATTCGGGGATAAACAAATTGCGCAAAACTAAGGGAATAGCAGCTTATTTGCAGGAAGAAATAATATTATTTTTCAGAATGACCTTACAGGCTGTGGACGAGGTATTTTCCGGTAAGAAAGAGAGTATGTGGAATCAAAAATATTTTCATTGCGTTCAAGCAGTTCGGTAATATAGCTTTTCAGTTCTTCAGGATTATTATAATCTTTTCTAACAGAAAAATCTTCTTTTATGGTTCTAACCGTTAAAGTGTCATTTTTTATATCAATAGCGGCCAGGTAATACACCCTATGTTTTCTGGCTATTTCTTTTTTTGATTTTCTATTCCATTCCATTATAACTATATCAGCCACAACGTTCATGTATCGCTGTGTTCCAATATAAGATGTGAAGCCGGTAAAATACGCAGTGTCCGGCAATATCATGTCTCCTTTAATTGCTTTACCATAGCGAATAATATTATAGGCAGAATCAGAATTTTTTGTGAGATCTAATGCTTCTATTCCAAACATATCACTGAAATCCTTTACAATCCCATACCAATAGCCATATAAACTTGTATCAACAGGTTCAACTGGTTTTTTTTCCAGTGCCACTGGTGATTCAAACGGGCATGCATACAATATGATGCAAAGTGGCAGCAGCCACAATAATCTTGTCATAACTGTTATAAAAACCTAAAAGATACAAAGAATGAATCGTTCAACCTATACTCCGCTTATTGATGCTTATTTTTGCGTATGTATTTGAAGGTTTTATGTCTGACGTTTCTTATTTGTTATTCGTTGTTTGTACCGGCTCAGTCGCCGTCTTATCCTAAAAATTATTTCAGGAATCCGCTTGGCATTGCAATGGATCTGTCTGCCAATTTTGGAGAGTTGAGATCCAATCACTGGCATATGGGTTTGGATATACGAACCGGTGCAAAAGAAAACTTACCGGTGTATGCTACGGCTGAAGGATACATTGCCCATATCGGGGTCCGTTCACAAAGTTTCGGACGGTTCATCATTATCAATCATCCAAACGGCTTATCAACTTTATATGCTCATTTAAATGATTTTTTCCCGGAGCTTGAAAAATATGTGACAGAGCAGCAATACATGAAGAAAAGCTGGGCAATCGAAATTGATTTTACCAAAGAACAATTTCCTGTTACCAAAGGTTCCTTTATTGCCTATAGCGGAAATACCGGTGGCTCAATGGGTCCGCATCTTCATTTTGAGATCATTGATACCAAAACACAGAAGCGGCTGAACCCATTGTTATTCAACTTTCCAATTACAGATAATTTACCACCCACACTTTTGAAACTTGTTGTTTACGACCGGAATAAATCTGTATACGACCAAACACCGGAATTTCATTCATTAAAATTTACTAACGATGGCTATATAGTTCCAAAAGAACCATTGATGAGAACAGGGCTGTCGAAAATGAGTTTTGGTTTACAGGCTTATGATAAGATGAGAAGTGGTAGTAGTCCCAATGGAATTTATTCGGCTGAGTTATTTCTGGATGATGTACCACAGGTAAGGTTTGTCTTAGATAGTATTGATTACGATGAAACGGTTTACCTGAATGCACAGATCGATCATAAACATAAATACAATGGAGGTTCGTACCTGCAGCATTTATCCAAAATGCCCGGTGATAATGGGCCTGTATATAAAATAATAAACGGTGACGGGGTAATCAGGTTTACTGATACACTGGTGCATAATATTCGTATTGAAGTAAAAGATGCATATGGGAATACTTCACAGTTAAAATTTTCGGTACAGTTTAATGACAGCCTTGCCAGTCAATTTACTTATCGTTCAGATAACAATCGGTTCATACCAAATAAAGTAAATAGTTTGGATAAGCCGGGATTTGAGTTTTACCTTTCTGAAAGTGCTATATATGATACAATCACCCCGGTTTATTATACAATACCCGAAGCAACACCGTATACTTTTTCGGCGGCACACCAGGTAGGAGATCCATCCATTCCATTACACCGTGATGCAATGATCAGGATAAAGCTGAATAAACAGGTGCCAGAACAATGGCAGGACAAATTATTTATAGTTAGAAAAAATAACAAGGGCACCAGTGTTCAAAAAGCTGTGTGGATGGAGCAATGGCTCTCAGCATTATTTGGTGGCTTTGGTAAATACCAGATACAGGCAGATGTTGTGCCTCCGGGAATTAATGAACTAGGAAAAGGTGATACTATTAATCTCAGCCGGGTCAGCCGTATCATTTTTTCACCAACAGATAATTTCGGACTAAAGAAATTTGATGTGTATCTAAATGGGGAATGGTTATTGTTTACAAATGACAAATCCAGGAACTGGATATATAAGTTTGATGATCGTTGTCCATATGGTGTACATGAACTGAGAGCAAGGGCAGAAGATCTTGCAGGGAATGTGACAGAAAAAACATGGTGGTTCAGAAGAGAAGCTTATACACCACCGCCACCCAAAAAGAAAAAGAGTTCTCCGGTTAAAAAGAAAGTACCAGTTAAAAAGAAAAATTAATTGCGATGGTTACGTTGAAAGAAGGAGATAAAGCACCAGCCTTTACGGGCATGGATCAGGATGATAAAAAGGTTTCGTTATCTGCTTATAAAGGTAAAAAAGTAGTGTTGTTCTTTTACCCGAAAGATGATACACCTACCTGCACCATACAGGCCTGTAACCTGCGGGATAATTTTGGATTGCTGAAGAAAAAAGGTTTTGAAGTAATTGGTGTAAGTCCTGATGACACAAAGAAGCACAAAAAATTTGAAGCAAAATTCAATCTACCTTTTACATTAATTGCCGATCCATCTCTTTCCATTCTAAGAAAGTATGGTGTATGGGACCAAAAGCAGATGTTTGGCAATAAATACATGGGAGTGCTGCGGACTACATTTGTCATCAATGAAAAAGGGATCATTCAAAGGGTCTTCCTCCGGCCGAAGAATAAAGCACATGCAGAAGAGATCATTGCTGCTATGCCCTAAGGTTATACCCACCTGTGTACATCCTGTTCAGCCAGTGAGTCATTTTTTTCATTTGTTTTATAGTTGTTTACAAGCAACCACCATTGCTTTGTATCCGATTATTATTACTTACACAAATTAAAAAAAATGAGAAAAATATTCTTACCCGTACTTGTTATTATTTCAATTCAATTGACAGCCCAGGAAAAGAAGGAAGCCAAGCCTGTTAAAATTTTCAGTTCAGATAAAGCCATCAATGCCAATACCGGAGAAGTGGTTGGTAAAGGAAAAATGGCATTTAAGGTCACACATAATTTTGGAGATATTGCCGGAGATAACGGTGGTGCCCGCCGTTTCTTCGGATTGGATAATGCCAGTGATATCAGAATCGCATTTGAAGTGGGTGTTGGGAAAAAACTTGACTTAACAGTTGCCCGTTCAAAAGGAGCAGGGCCTCAACAACAGTTATTTGAGTTTGGATTGAAATACCAGTTGCTTCAGCAGTTGGAAAACGACCCATCGCATCCGCTGGCGGTTACTTTATATACAAATGCAGTGATTGCTGCTAATAAAGCCAGTTCTTTTCCCGACCAGGATAATAGTTTCCGGAGCCTGTCTGACAGGACAAGTAATGTATTTCAACTGATCGTAGCAAGAAAGATGGGAAAGGTAAGCCTGCAATTGAACCCAACATTTGTTACCCGTGGTTATGCTATCAGTTATGATAAGAAAAGTATGTTTGCCCTCGGCGGTGCAATAAAGTTGCCGCTGGGAAATCGTATCAATTTATTGGTGGATTATTTTCATCCTTTCCGGGATGATGAAAGTAAAGCTGCATTCCTGGCAAATGATAATATAAAGTTTTATGATCCGCTGGGTGTAGGTTTTGAGATACTGACAGCCGGGCATATTTTCAGGTTGAACTTTACCAACGCAACAGAAATACTGGAAAACCGCTACATACCCCGCACAATCACTTCATGGGGCAAAGGCCAGTTTCGTTGGGGCTTTACCATTTCCAGGAATTTTACTTTGTGGAGGGACAAGAAGTGAATAAGTTGTCTCATTGGCAACGAAAATTTAAATGTTACGTCTTTGCCACATGAAAGTGCGAATCAAAGAAAATTCATGGATCGCAAAGGTTGCAGCCAGAAAATTAAAGACAGATAAAGTAGCTATTGTAATTGGTAACACTATTCATTTGTATAATACAGAAAAGAATGAATTTTTAACAGATAAGAAATGGGTAGCTCATGAGTTGAAACATGTGGAGCAATACAAACAAGATGGTCAGGTAGGATTTATTTTCAAATATCTTCTGGAGTCAGTCAAAAAAGGATATTATAATAATAGGTTTGAAGTGGAGGCAAGGGAAAATGAAGACAATGAAAAACTTTTCAATCAGTTTGAATTTATTTAGATCATCCATTCTACCTCTCCAAAACTAAACTCTTCTTCTATTGAATGCTGTACTACTAATTTTCCTGTTGGAGACACTTCTTTGATTGTTGCTTCAAAAACTCTGTTATCTTTTTTAAATCTTACTGTTCCATTTTTTTTATAAAGGAACTGGTTGTATTGTTCATGTACAACAGTAAAACCGGAGTTGATAAGTTGCTGCCAACATTTATCAAAGCAACTAACCAGGTTTTTGGCAAGCGGAACGAGTTTAAAATCGCAACCAGTTATTTGTTTAAGTGAAACCGGGTTGGGCAAATGTGGCGAAAAGGAGGTTTGGTTAATATTAACACCAACCCCGATAATTGACCACTCCCAGTTGCCATTTCCTTCAATTATATTTTCAATCAATATACCTCCTGCCTTTCTGTCCTGCCAGTACAGATCATTGGGCCACTTGATCTTTGTGTCATCTCCGGCGTATTGTTTAAAAAAATCATACACGGCAGTCGCTACACAGGCATTTAATTGAAATTGCTGCGAAAGTTGCAATGGATGAGGGTTGATGATGATACTTAGAGCAATATTTACATCCTTTTCAGATGCCCAAATCTTACCCCGCTGACCTTTGCCTGCAAATTGTTCATGGGTGAAGATGACCATTCCGTTTTGTGCCAAACCTGCATGAATTTGCTGGCGGGCATAGTTGTTGGTACTGTCAACC
>CAYVSH010000014.1:0-35679 GCA_964453625.1 uncultured Chitinophaga sp. | reverse complement strand
CTTTTATCACTAACTTTTTAATTTCTCCTTCACCGATCATGGGTGCATGCACATCTTCCGGGTAGAAGATTGCAAACTGTCCGTCGGTCAATTGAAAAGAAGTATCCGGTTCATCACTGAAGAAGCGGACATCTTTTTCTGCATTGTATTCACCATTCGGGGTTACACATTTGGCTCTTGGTTTCCAATAAATGGTTTCCACTCCTTTGATGCAAAGCTGTATGTCAATGTTCTTATCATGACATTCAAACTTGGCCAGACTAGCTTCCTTTGTTTTACCCTGTGCATTGCTGATGATGGCTTTCAGTCCATCTGCAATATCTGATTTACCATCTACAGCATTTGCCAGGTCTGTTGCATTGATGTATTCAAATGCTTTGGCAAATAATGGATGCAGTGATATGTATTTGCCGGCATTATTTATTGTGTCGATTATCATGTTTCTTAATTATGAGTTATGAATTATGAATGATGAGAATAGCTTTACTTTAGTAGGAGTCAATTCTAAATTCATCACTCATCATTCATCATTAGTTAACGTTGTACCCTTCCGCTGCCATCACCCTTCATCAGGTCTTTTACATCATTAAGTGTAGCATGGTTCAGGTCGCCTGGTATAGTGTGCTTCAATGCTGATGCTGCCACACCAAACTCAGCCGCTTCATTCATTGGCATACCGGTTACCAGTCCGTAGATCAAACCACTGGCAAATGAATCACCACTCCCTACACGGTCAACGATACGTACATTATATTCTTTGGTGTGAAAAAATTCATTTCCATCATATACCAAAGCACTCCATCCGTTATCACTGGCACTGTGGCTTTCTCTTAATGAAGAAGCGATGAACTTAAAGCCGAACCTGTCTTTCATTTGTTTGAATACATCTTTGAAACCGTCTAAGTTCAGCTCACCTTTGGTAACATCTGTATTAGCAGCTTTAAAACCAAGACATAAGTCGGCATCTTCTTCATTACCGATACATACATCTACATGTTCACAAAGCTTTGTCATGATCACTCTTGCTTTTTCCTTTGTCCACAATTTCTTACGGAAGTTCAGGTCTATACTGGTAGTGATACCTTTTGCCTTCGCCGCTTTCAATGCCGCTTCAGTTAATGCAGCAGCTTTATCACTTAATGCTGGAGTGATACCGGTGGTATGAAACCAGGAAGCTCCATCAAATATCTTATCCCAGTCAAATTCAGAAGCATCTACATCTGCAATAGAAGCACCGGCACGGTCGTATATCACCTGTGATGCTCTCATAGAAGCACCGGTTTCTAAAAAGTAAATACCCAAACGATCACCACCTCTTGCTACAAACTGTGTATCCACACCATAGCGGCGCAGGTGGTTGATAGCAGATTGACCAATAGCATTGTTCGGAACTTTGGAAACAAAGGTTCCATTCAATCCATAATTACATAAAGCAGCTGAAACGTTAGCTTCGCCGCCACCATAAGTAATATCAAATGTGTCGGCCTGTACAAAACGTTTGAAATCCGGTGTTGAAAGCCTCAGCATGATCTCTCCAAGTGTTACTACTTTTTTACTCATTGTCTTTTCAGTTGTTGATTTAAAAAATTAATGCATTGATTTTTCCGAATAACCGGACAATATTTTTTTGATTTGTTCTACACTATTATTGGTGGCATCGCCATGTTCCTGCAATTTTCCAAAAGCTGCAGCTGCAGCAAAACTTATTACATCAATACCACTATGTTCAGATGATAAACCATAAATAAGTCCAGCCATAAAGCAATCGCCACTACCCACCCGTTCTATGATCTGGTTTGTTTTAAAGATTGGAGAAACCGATTGTTCTTTCCGGCTGTTAAGTGCTGCATAGTATTCAATATTATCTGCATCACCATCAAATCGGAATGTATTGGCTACCCATTTGCACTGCGGAAATCTTTCAAATATTAGCTGCGCAGATGCCGTAGCATTTTTCAAATAATTATTCTGATTTGCATCCTTGTGTATATTTTCATCAACCGGTATCCCTAATAATGTATTTGCAGCCCACACATTGCCCATAATTACATTGCAATGCTGGACCAGCTCAGGCAATACTTCAATCGGATTTTTGCCATATTTCCATAAATTGGAACGGCTGTTCAGATCAACAGAAATAGTAATATTTTTTTTATGTGCCACAGCTATTGCTTCTGCACATAATGAAGCGGCGGATGCACTTACAGCCGGAGCTATCGCACTAAAATGAAACCATGAAACATCTTCTAATACTTTTTCCCAGTCCACTACTCCTGTTTCCAATGTAGAGAATGAAGAATATTTTCTGTCAAAAATATTCTCAGAGCTTTTCATATCGGCACCCTTTTGCAAGTAGTATAAACCGATCCGTTCGCCGGTATAAATTATAGGAGAAGTATCTATATTTTTTTGTTGTAAGTAAGATTTTATATCTCTCGCAATGATATTATCTGGTAATGCAGTAAAATATTTTACCGGAATTTCCCATCGGGCTAATGCAGTAGCAACATTAAGTTCGGCACCACCAACAAATACAGGCATATTGTTGTCACGCAGCCATTCCCCTCCATATGCAGGTGGCAATCGCAGTAAAAGTTCACCGAAACAAAGTACCTTCTTCATTAGTTATCTCTTCTCATTGTTCCTGATGCTGAAAGATACAGCATGCAGTGATAAAGCAACCGGTTTAGCGGTATTTTATTACCGGCATCGTTACCGGCAACGATATTGTTTTTGATAAATTCGATTTTGAAAATTATTTCATCTGAATTCTTGCCGATACGGAATCTGTATTCAATTGCCAGTTAAAATAATTTTGTGCATTGTTAAAGCAAATATCCTGTATCACTTTTCCTGTCCATTCAATATCATCTGGTAATTCTCCATTCTCTATCTCTTCACCAAACAGGTTACATAATATTCTTCTGAAGTATTCATGTCTTGGGAATGAAAGGAATGAACGGCTATCGGTAAGCATACCGATAAAACGGCTGAGCAATCCCATATTGCTGAGTGCATTGATCTGTTTGGTCATACCATCTTTCTGATCGAGGAACCACCAGGATGAGCCCCATTGCACTTTACCTGCTGCACTGCCATCATTAAAGTTGCCGATCATTGTTGCAAATAACTCATTGTCGGCAGGATTCAGGTTATAAATAACTGTCTTTGCCAATGTATTATTAGTGTCAAGCCTGTTTAGAAATTTTGATAATGCTTTGGCTTGTGTAAAATCACCAATACTGTCCCAACCGGTATCAGGCCCAAGCTGGTTAAGCATGCGGCTGTTGTTGTTACGTAATGCGCCCAAATGATATTGCTGAACAAATCCTTTTTCCCAATCCCACTCTGCAAAATTCACCAGCATGGCTGATTTAAATTTCCTGTTTTCTAACAGTGTGAGATCACCTCCTGAACGGATCTTGGCAAAGATGCCTGCTACTTCTGTTGTGGTGTAATCTTCAGCATATATTTCTTCCAAACCATGATCACTGATACTGCAATTGTTGGCTACAAAAAAAGCATGACGCTTTTTCATTGCAGCGAGATAGTCATTATAGGTGCTGATTGAAGTATCTGCTACTTTCTCTAACCCTGTCAGGTAATTATTAAAAGTAGTTACATCGTCAACATTCATTGCTTTATCAGGTCGAAATGCAGGAAATACTTTTACGGACCAGTCATCTTTTATTATTTGCTGATGGTGTTCCAATGAGTCTAAAGGATCATCTGTTGTGCAAACAACTTTTACATTCATCTTTTCCAGCAAGCCTCGAACGCTATATTCATTACTTTGTAATTTTTCATTGCACTCATCATATATTTTTTTGGCTGAGTTAGCGTTTAATATAGAGTGAATATTAAAGTAGCGTTGCAATTCCAGGTGGGTCCAGTGGTATAATGGATTTCTTAATGTATAAGGAACTGTAGCAGCCCAGGCTTTAAATTTTTCCCAGTCAGGCTTATCGCCGGTAATATATGATTCATCAACGCCATTGGTACGCATGGCTCTCCATTTATAGTGGTCACCATTCAGCCATACCTTGGTTATATTTTCAAAACTTTTATCTTCTGCAATTTCATTCGGTGGCAGGTGATTGTGATAATCAATGATGGGCATGTCTTTGGCATAGGCATGATACAATCGTTGTGCTGTTGCATTATTCAGCAAAAAATTTTCGTCGAGAAATTTCTTCATACTATCTCTTTTATTTATTTTTTATCCCGGCTTTTGTGCTACTGTCAGCTTACGTTGCGTCGCACTCTTCATCTTCCGGTAATTCTATTCATCAATGTTGAACCCCTACGGGGTTTACTACTTCATCATTCGATATTCCTTGTTCATCTGTTCGATATTCTAAAGACTCACTCCTCTCTTCCACGGAATAAAATCATCCTGGTTCAGTTGTACAGCTTTCGGAATCACTTCACCACTTGCAGCTTTGATACAATACTCCAGAATCGCTTCACCCATTTGCTCAATTGTTTTTTCTCCCTCAATCACAGGTCCGCAGTCTATATCAATAATGTCATTCATTCTTTTCGTGAGGTTACTGTTCGTTGACACTTTAATTGTGGGACAAACAGGATTACCTGTTGGTGTTCCTAGGCCTGTAGTAAATAATATTAATGTAGCACCGCTTGCGGCCTTACCTGTTGTGGCTTCCACATCATTACCAGGAGTGCAAACAAGATTTAACCCGGGCTTTATTGCAGTTTCAGTGTAATCCAATACATCAACAACAGGTGATGTGCCTCCTTTCTTGGCTGCACCTGCTGATTTGATTGCATCTGTTATCAATCCGTCTTTTATATTTCCGGGCGAAGGATTCATAGAAAAACCAGAACCGGCATTGGTCACTAATTCATCATATCTGCCCATCAGGTGAATGAATTTTTTTGCAGATTCTTCGTCAACAGTTCTATCGATCAGTTCTTGTTCTACACCACATAGTTCAGGAAACTCTGCTAATAATACTTTTCCACCCAAGGCAACAACCAGGTCGGAACAATAACCCACTGAAGGATTTGCAGAAATGCCACTGAATCCATCGCTACCACCACATTTTACACCGATACAAAGCTTGTCAAGGGATGCTGGTTGTCGTTCAATCTTGTTTATTTCAATTAATCCTTCAAATGTTTGCCTGATTGCATCAGCTATCAACTGTTCTTCACTTTGTGATTGTTGTTGTTCGAATATAAAAAGTGGTTTATCAAAATTTGGATTTTGTTTTTTCAGATCTTCTTTAAAATCCTGTACCTGCAGATTCTGACAACCTAAACTTAAAACAGTAACACCACCAACATTTGGATGATCAGCATAAGCCGCAAGAAGTTTACTTAACACGGCAGCATCCTGTCTTATTCCGCCACATCCTCCCTGGTGGTTTAAAAATTTTATACCATCTACATTTTTAAATGGACGATTCTGTGTTTTGGTAGAAGGAGAGAGGTTGATCGCTTCTAACTCTTCTCCTTTTTTATAGGCATTCACCAACTGTTGAGTGTATTGCTTGTATTTTTCTGTTACGGCATACCCTAATTCATTATGCATGGCTTCACGGATAACATCGAGGTTTCTATTCTCACAAAAAACGGTAGGGATGAATAACCAATAGTTGGCTGTTCCTACTCTGCCATCTTTTCTGTGATAACCATTGAATGTTCTCTCTTTGAATTTCGAAACATCAGGTGCCTGCCATGTAAAATTGGTTTTGCGATATCCATAAGGTTCGGAGGCATGTTTCAGGTTTTCCGTTGTCATTCGGCTTCCTTTTGCTACAGCCATTTGTGCTTTACCAACCAGCACACCATACATTGTTACTTCATCACCAGTTGTAAGGTCTTCTGTGTAAAATTTATGTTTGGCCGGAATGTCATCCTGTAAAACATATTCATTGCCTTCAAAAGTTATTGTTTCTCCTTTTGAAAGATTGGATAAGGCAACGATTACATTATCCTTTGGATGAACCTTTAATACCTTATGCTTCATCTACACAGTTTCTTTTTCTAATTGTGCAATAGTGTTCAATACACCGTTACTGATCATATCATTTAATTGTTCCTGTACGGCTGCAAGAAAACCCGGAAACGTAGTTAAGTCTGTTTCCCAAAGGTTGTTATCCTGCATCACTTCTTTGGCTACTGCTGAAGCAGGCTTGTCTTTCCAGGCATTATAAAAGTATGCTGCAGTATCGTCTTTTATTTCATATAGAGTGCCATTTCTTTCACCAAAATATTTATTCCCATCTTTCTTAGTGGCTTTCATAAATAAAAGGAAACCAGCAAAACCGGTTGCCATGTGCATAGGCGGATTATCATTCAATTCGAAATGTCTTTTAAGCAATGGTACATTCCGCATTTTCATTTTTGAAGTATACTGAACTGTAATGCTCAGCCATTGATGATCAATAAAGGGATTGCAAAAACGTTCAAACACATTATTGGCAAAGTCAGATTTCACTTTCCTATCAATTTCAAACGGAATAGCATTGGCAATTTCCTGGTGCATCAGGTTCTTTGTAAAAACAGAATACACTTTATCCGTTACTGCTTCTCTGGTAATGTTAAAGCCAGATAAGAATGCCAATCCGCTATTGAAAGTATGCGTACCATTCAATAGCCGCAGTTTTAATTCTTTGAACAAAGTGATATCTGGTGTTATCACAACTGCATCATCTGCTTTATAAAATGAAAGTGTTTCTTTTACTTTTTCATTGCCTTCTATTGCCCAAAGTCTGAATACTTCGCTATTGGTTAATAATTCATCTGAATAACCTAATGTCTGTTCCGTTTTTTTCAGCTCAGCTCCATTTGGTTTGCCAGGAACGATTCTGTCCACTAATGAATTGCAGAAGGTATTATGTGTTTCCAGCCATTCGATGAATTTAAAGTCAAGATTATTACTATGTGCCAATTCCAATACAATACTTTCGAGTTTGGAACCATTATCTGTAATGAGTTCTGTAGGAATGATAACCATTCCGCTTTCGGCACTTCCGTTGAATGCTTTGAATCTTTCAAATAAAATTGCTAATAACTTTCCCGGAAATGAGGATGGAGGTTCATCATTAATATTGTCATCTGTGAGTTGTATACCTACTTCCGTAGTATTGGAAATGATGATCTTCATTTCCAGGTTATGAGCACATTCCAGAATTCTTTTCCATTCTGTATTAGCACTTAATACCCTGCTTACTGATGCGTTTATTATGTTTTCTTCAATCGTCTTTCCATTTTCTATACCACGAACACAGATGGTATATAACCCGTCCTGTTTATCAAATGCACTGCTATCGCTGTCGGTAGATTTTATAATAACTACCCGTCCATTGAAAATTCCTTGCTTGTTGGCCTTATCAATAAAATAATCGGGTAACCCTCTCAACAACACACCAGTTCCGAATTGTAAAACTTTTTCAGGCAGCTCAAATAATTTTTCAGCCGGAATTTCTAAACCCGGTCTTGCTGCAATTTTTCTTAACACATTTTTTGATAATTGCATATTCAATTTATTGTAGGGTTCCAGCGGTTGCCAAATACCCAGTTAACAGTTATATCTTTTGCCTTTATTCCGGTTGGGAGATTATCATTATACCATTTAAAATCTTTACCTTTTTCTCGATGGCAGTTATAATAATAAATTCTTTCACCCCATAGTATTGTATTGTTAGTTGGTACACGGTAAATAGGAGTGTCTTTCATATTCTTGGCAAACTCACAATTTACCAGGTAGAATTGTGCTTCCCGGTGATAACGACCTAACATAAAGCCATCATAACCCTGAAATTTGCAGTTTACCAATACCGTTTTAAAATCTTTGTTATTGGATCCATCATGCCAGATACTGGCAGGCCCTGTGTTTGCATAGAAAGTACAGTTTTCAGCATAAGCCCATCCGCGGGGGCAATAAAAATCTACGCCGCCTTCCATATAGCAATCTTTGAAATAGAACATTCCATCGATCGTATTCCATGGACTTACTGTATCACCTGCATAAGCCCTGAAATGACAATTTATAGCTTTGAGTCTTGTTGCTTTCATTGTTCTTAAAGCCATCTGATGTCCGCCATTGGTAATTGTTTTTTTACCGGTTACAGTATCAGATTTGCAGTCGATAACCCTTGATTGTTGAACATTAAAACCATAATCATTGGCGATAGTCAGGTTTTTCAGCGTAATATCATTGCCATTTATATTCATAGTAGCTACACCCCAGTCATCCGGATGATCACATCGCCATTCATCTCTTGCAATATCCTGGGTAATGGTAGTTTTTGATTTTTCTTCTCCCTCGAAAATGATATTATGTTTTTCGATGAAAATTTTTTCTCGGTATGTTCCTTTCTTTATAAAGATCGTCCTTGCAGTTGCTGATGAATCAGGCAAACTGTTGATTGCTGCTTGTATAGTTTTAAAATCTCCACTGCCATCCTGGGCTACAATAATTTTTGGTGGAAATTGATGCCAATTAGTTTGTGCGGATGTAAAGGCATGTAAAAGCATTACTGCGGATAAATACAATAACCCTATGTTGAATTTTCTTGTTTTCATTTGGCTTGCTTGATCAGCCATTTAATCCATTCTTCGGCTGCTTTGTAATTATCAAATTCTGCAGGTAATTTTCTGCCATCGAGGTATTCATTATAAATCCATGGATCACCAAGTGCAAACACAGTTCCTTTCCCATATTTGGCTACAGCCATAAGATTATCATCTCCATGTTTTACAACTGTTACAGCAGGGTTTTTAACAGATAGGCTGCTATACTCCTTTACGTAAATTTTATGCGAGGTTTCAAATAGTGAATTACCTGCTGGAATAATAACAGCGCCTTGTTCGAACTGATCGTTCAACACCCTGTTTTTGCTGTCTTCATTGAATTGTATTCCGAATTTACCAGCCAGCTTGTTGAAGTTTTTAAATTCTGCATTACCTGCATCATTACTAAGCAATACCAATACACCGCCTTTATCAACCCAACTTGCTAAACTTATCGGCAACTTGTCATCAATTTTATGTAATTGATCTGTTTCTTTTTCAGTATCCGGATCAACAATGATATAAATGGAAGTGGCATTGAGATCAGAAGTTGTTGGTCTTTTGTCCAATGATTTTGTTTTTACACCATACTTGCTGAAAATATCCCCAAGCATTGCATAGCCGCTGTTGCTTTTATCTTCCCATGTGTAATGCCAGCGAACAGGAGTGCCGGTAATATCTTTCTTCCATTCGTTGTTATAATAGTAATCAAGCAAAACAGTTTTGCCTTTGCCCATAGTTTGTGTTTGATCCAGTTCCATTTCTGCAGCACAAAGAATAAATGCTCCCATTCCTTTTGGATCGTTTGTAATTACAGGCTCACTCATATAATATTCATAGCTGCCATCCCGATAAGGTTTGCCGCCTAATCCTGAAACAGCCACTGTACCTTTTAGATTAACCTGTCCGTTTGGTAATATTTCAATGAACTCTTTCAATATGCCACGGTACGCTAATCTTGCCTGCGATAAATATGATTCGGGTATGTAGCCTTTTCTCGCAGCTTTGGCAAAAGTGTAAGCTAACATACAGGATGCAGAGGCTTCAGGATAGTTTTTTCCCTTACCAATCATGTTGGGAACATCATACCATAAACTTGTTTTTGGATCCTGCACTTTTTTTACTGCAATGGCGAAACGATGAAGAATGGCTATCAATTCTTCTCTTTTAGGGTGGTTAACCGGAAAATGATCCAACACATCTACCAATGCCATACCAAACCAGCCTAAACTTCTTGCCCAGAAGTTTGGAGATTGGCCGGTTATTTTATTTGCCCATTGTTGTTCTTTACTTTCATCCCAACCGTGATACAACAAACCTGTTTTTTTATCCATGGCATGTTTCTCCATCAAGATAAATTGTCTAGCAATATCATTGAATGCAGTATCATCATGAAACAGCTTAGCATACTCTGCGTAAAATGGCTGGCCCATATATAAACCATCCAGCCACATTTGTGAAGGATATATTTTCTTATGCCAGAAACCACCTTCGCTGGTTCTTGGATGTGTTCTCAATTGGTTTCTTAAAAGATCTGCGGCTTTTTTATATTTTTCCTTTCCGGTTACCTGGTACAGCAGCAATAATAATTTCCCGTTGTTTACATGGTCAATATTGTATTCATCCGGACGATAGCCTTTTATGGTACCATCATTTTGCATATAAAAATCCATGCTTTGCTGGATATACTTAAACCAATCACCATTGCCACTAGCACTCCATACGGATTCCATTCCTTTTAAAATAACTCCCTGATCGTATCGCCACTTTGCCACTTTATCTCCTTCCAATGTGAATGAATCCGGCCAAAGCCTCATAGCTGTTGTTGAAAGCTTCTCACTCCATTTATGATCCGAAGGATCAATGCCGGAAAAGAAGGCAGCTTTTTCTGAAGCACCTAATTCATATTTGATACTTTCTTTTGCTTTTGAAGCATCAGTATATTTTATTGAGATGTTATTACTTCTTTCTCCATTGATCCGAAATAATAATGCAGCTCCTTCTTTATAATTGATATTCTCAAACAGTAATTTATCGCTGTGTACTACATCTATCACAGGATTAGTCTCTTCGCTGATAACATTAATATTCCTAAATGTAATATTGGTGGCTTCCTGTACATCAATCCCTTTATGCGATTGCAATACCATATTTTCGAGTACAATATCTTTTACATGCATTTCAGGAATACCACGAACAAAAATTCCTTTTTCAGCACCATTGACATACACATTGCTTATATGGAAATTTTTAAAGACCGGAGTGGTTTCATCTACCGGCTTAAATTCGACTTTTGGTAATTCTCTTTTTTCTCCGGCTAACGGAATAGGATCTTTGGCTGCATAATACATATCGAAGAGAATGGCTTCACCCGGAATATCTTTCATATAAATATCCCTGATAAAGATATTTTCTACCACACCACCACGGCCTCTTGTTGTTTTAAAACGAAGTCCTATATCTGTACCAATAAAAGTGCAATTACTTACATGAATATTTCTTGCGCCACCACTCATTTCGCTACCTATCACAAAACCTCCATGTGATGCATATACAATGCATCCACGGATGATGACATTTTCCGTAGGTATTCCTCTTTTTCTTCCTTCGGCATCTCTTCCGCTTTTTATACACAAGGCATCATCACCCACATCAAAGATGGAATTCTCTATTAACACATTTTTGCAGCTCTCCACATCTATTCCATCACCATTCTGTGCATACCAGGGATTTTTTACAGTGATATTTCTTACAGTGATGTTTTCACTCATGAGTGGATGTAAACACCATGCTGCAGAATTTTGAAAGGTGACACCTTCCAGTAATATATTTTTGCAATTAGTCAATAACAAAAGGTTGGGCCGTAAAAAATCTTTTATACTTGCATAGAAAGCATCATCTTTTTCTGGCGAAATTGCACCGGGATTAGAAAGTTTAGAACCTTTGAGAGATTGCTGAGAAGGATACCAGGTTTTTTTATCATCACTTAACACACCACCGCTGGCTACCAGTTTCTTCCATTGTGTTTCATTCAGCTTATCTTTTTTAACCATTCGCCATGCATCACCATTGCCATCAATAATTCCGTTACCGGTAATTGCAATATTTATCGCATCTGTAGCAGAAATAGGTGATTGGTTTCGCATTTGTGGCAAACCTTCCCAGTTTGCTTTTACTAACGGATACTCATTAAAATCTTTTGTAAATAATAATGTAGCGCCGGTTGCCAAATGCAGATTAATATTGTTTTGCAGAACGATAGGTCCTGTTAACCATAAGCCAGCAGGTATTAAAATAACACCACCTCCTTTTTTACACAATCCATCAATGGCGGTATTAATAACTTTTGTATTCAGCGTATTACCATCTGCTACGGCGCCTAATTTTTCAATAGATAAAGTGTCTTTTTTAAATTGCGGTGCTACCACAATAGGAAGTTGATGCTGCTTAGCAGCACAACAAATTAGAACTGCAAGTAAAGTTATTGTACAAAGTATTTTTTTCATCGGCAAGTAGTTGTTATATCAGGCATTTCGTTATACAAGTCTACCGAGATATTCATTGCTAATCAACGAATTGCAAAGATTTTTTTACGCAATCGTTACCGGGAACGGTGTCATTTCCTGGCTGCATTTTTTTGCAGCCGATCAGGCCATTTTTACTGCTTGCCGGGCCAGTAATTTCCACTTACCACCTTCTTTTTGGAATATCAGAAGTATCCGTAAATGAACATCGCCGGGCTTGCCATTATCATTTGTTTTTGCTGTGAGGATGTGTCGAACTATGGCCGTCTTTCCACTGGTGCTGATAGTTTGTTCGGTTATATCAATACTTACAAAATCTGATTTACCACTTGTTAGTTTTTCTACAAATTCTTTTTTATCATCTATATGCCCTCCGGAATGACCATAGCTCAATTTATCTGAAACAATATTTTCCAGGTCGGCTTTGTTACCACTTATCATGGCTGTTCGTAACTGTTCAGTTGCTATAGCTACAGCTTTTTCATTTTTGCTTTGTGCCTGCACTAAGAATATCGATGATAGTGTAAGTGCTAATGAAATGATTTTTTTCATCAATATTTTTTTAGAACCTGTTTACCATTGGTACCAGGTCAGTTAGTTCTGAAATTTTTACCGGACGTTTCAATTCAATACTTTTCCTTGCTGCAATACCGATCAGTATTGACATAGCACCCTCTCTTGTACCTGCCATTACATTATGCGGGTTGTCTTTTTTATCTACAAAGATCCTTCGGTGCATCCGTACATCACCACCACCATGGCCTCCTTTTATTTTTGGTGTAGTGAAAATTTCATAGTTTTCAAAATTATCCATCACCAGTATTTCCCTGAATTCACCGGGAATGGCATCATCAGAATTACTCATTTCTGTTGCATGTCGGCTGGCCTGGTCATCCATTGTCTTTTGCAGATAAGGGATATCTTCCCATGTTTCCATTCTTCCTTTCATCCCATTGAATGCAATTTGCCATCCTTCGTATGGCGAGTACGTTGTAAGGGAGTAGTTTACAATAACACCGTTGGCATACTTAATTTGTGCACTCATTTTATCATATATGTCAATTTCATTGCTCCATACACAACCATCTCTTACATAGCCATCGTATTGTTCATTTTTTGGATACAGATTATTCAATCTTTCATCCTTTGTAATATCCCAAAAGAATTTGCAGTTGTTTTTATGTTCGCAGCCACGGCATTTGGTGCCGCGGAAAGTATTGTTCTTTCCATAGTGTTCCAATGCGCCGTAAGCACTTACTTCTACAGGCTCACTATTCAACCACCAATTAAGCAAATCAAAATGATGCGTTGCTTTGTGTACCCAAAGTGAACCACCTTTATCCATTCTGCCATGCCACCGTCGGAAATAATCTGCACCATGATATACATTTAAGTACCAGTTGAAATCAACTGAAGTGACTTTTCCAATCCGTTGTTTCACCAGCAATTCTTTCAATTGCATCGCATGAACGCTATGGCGATAATTAAATGCTACAATTACTTTTTTGCCTGTCTTTTTTTCTGCGTCTAAAATTCTTTTGCATTTTACTTCGTCTGTTGTCATTGGTTTTTCAGTAATGACATTGAAACCCATTTCAAGAGCTTTTACTATAAACTCGTCATGTGTGGAGTCAACTGTTGTTACTATTACATAATCAGGCTTTGTATCCCGTAGCATTTTTTCGTAGTCAACGAAAGTGGGACAGATATTTCCAAGCATTTCACTAACATAAGCAAGCCGTCCAAGGTTATGATCGCATAGCCCAACAAATTCAACAGCATCTTTAAAATTAGCCAAGAGGTTTTTTCCCCAAAAACCAGCACCACGATGCCCCGTGCCTACAAGTGCCAATCTTATTTTTGTTCCGGTAGTTGCAAAAATTTCAAAGGGATTCAGCATTAATGCTGCACCAGCTGCTGCAGTATAACCTAAAAATTTACGGCGTTCCATATCGTTTGTTTTAATTTGTTTGTCATCTTCAATTCCCTGATTGAACCAATTTGCGACGCTCCGTTCAAGGTTCTATTCGCTGGGGAACATTATTTAAAAGATTCAATTCTAAGCCAATCAACATCTGCATAGCCGGCATCATTGGTAATGTTATATCTCAAACAAAACATACCTAGTTTTGCGCCAACCCAACGACCGGGTTTTGCAGTAAATGTTTTTTCAATCAGGGTGAAAATGTTTCCATCATTACTGAATGCAAACTGGCATATACCTCCTGCAGATACATTTACCCGCAGGTAAATATTTTTATTTTTTACCTGTTGAATCACCGTTTCATTTTCTGACTTTCCCTTATCTGCTTGCAGGCATTCTATATAAATGAAATTGATTTTATCATCTTTTTTCTGCAACCCTATAAAGGCATAATCTGAACCAAATATGACCAGGCCGAACTTCTCGTGGTTATGTTTTGGAGTGAAGTCTAGTTTTACAGTTGCCATAAACTCATCTGCAGGAAATTTCTGACCAATAATACTCGGTGTATTCCATAGTCCCTTTATAGAGTCTGATTGATAAACTGAGAACATTCTGAGTGAACCCTCCGGTGTCGGGAATGCCCATCCTTCTTTTGGATTAGCCTGCCACTGCCATTGTAATCCTATTGTTGGCGAATTGAATTCATCAGAATCTGCTACTGTTGCAACAGGATATGTTTTACCGACATTTGGTTTTTTATAGATCAGGACAGGCTCACCCTTTCCGTCACCATCTTTGTCTTCACCAATTACCGGCCAATCATTTTTCCACTGCATAGGTTGCAGATGCACCACTCTTCCATATGCATCTTTATCCTGGAAATGAAGAAACCAATCTTCACCTGATTTTGTATTAACCCATGCACCCTGGTGCGGACCATTTACTTTTGTTGATCCCTGATCCATCACCACTTTTCTTTCGTAAGGTCCATATACAGTTTTACTGCGCAATACTAATTGCCAGCCTGTGCTAACGCCGCCTGCCGGAGCGAAAATGTAATAGTACCCATTGCGTTTATAAAATTTCGGTCCTTCAATGGTGGGATCTTTTTCATGCCCATCATAAACCATCACCGCATCACCAATTATTTTTGTTCCTTCTTTATTCATCTCTTTCACAACAATGATGGATTTAAAACCGGCTCGGCTTCCAGCATAAGCATGAACTAAATATGCCTTGCCGTTATTGTCCCAAAGAGGGCAGGGGTCAATCAGTCCTTTTCCACCCTGAACTAAAACAGGTTCACTCCATGGTCCAAGAATATTTTTTGCTTTGGTGAGATAAATGCCAAAGTCAGGATCTGGATAATAGATATAGAATTCATTGTTATGATAGCGGATACTCGGCGCCCATACACCGCCACCATGTTGTACTTTACTGAAGTGATCAAACGGAGGTTGTTGTTTTAAAGCATGACCGATCAGTTTCCAGTTTACCAGGTCTTTTGAATGCAGTATCGGCAAACCTGGTACATGATTAAATGATGATGAGATCATATAATAATCATCTCCTACTCTAATCGCATCAGGATCGCTGTAATCAGCGTTGATCACAGGATTTTTATAAGTACCATTGCCGTAATCTGCTACCCATACACTTGAAATTGTTTGTGCCGTAATACATGAAGCAGAAACAATCAGTGACAGTATAATTAATCTTATTTTGATTACAATGGATTCCATCCCTTGAATACTTTTGTTATGATAATATTTTTTAATTCTTTAGCATTAACTTGTTTTATCCAGTTCAGTCTTTTTGAAAAGTTTGAAGACGGACCATAATTATTATACTCAGCGTATCGGGTCGTTTTATAATTCTCAGTATTATTCCAGTTGCTCCAGCCTTCTGCTTTTATATGCGGACCAATGTATGTATTCATATACACTGTATGTGCATAAGGTCTCCACGGACGACCCAATGATACATTTTGTAAAGAAGTGTCACCTTTGAGTTTACAATTATTAAAGATGTAACCAAACTCTTTTTCTTCAGGTGTGGATGCCGCGGTGATGTGGGAGTTCTTCTTGCTGTGTATATGGCATTTTTCAAACCAAACGGTTGCTGAGCCGAAAATAAAATCAGTAGTTCCTTCTATATAACAATGCTCAAAATACTGGCGGCTCTTATCATTGTTTGTAAATAACACATCCTGGAAGCCGATGAAACGACAATTTTTAAAAACAGCTTTGTCACCATCTGATTCTACAGCAACAGCCTGACCAGCGCTGAAACCAGCATCATTTTGAAATGTGATGTCTGAGGCAGAAAAGTTATCTGCTTTTATTAAAAAGCTCCAGGAGGTACGGGTATTGATGGTATCACCTTTGGGAGAGATTTTTCCGGTATGATCGTTATAAGTTAATACGGTATTGAATTTGTCTTCTCCCACAAGATTTACAAATTGTTTAGACGAATCAAGAAAGAGTTTCTCTTTATAGATACCAATCTTAATAAATATGGTTATAGGCTTTTTATTATTTACCGGAACGGCATTCAATGCTTCTTGTACTGTAGAAAAATTCCCAGTTCCATCTTTGGCTACGGTAATTTTATTCTCTGTTTCTTTTTTAGTGGGAAAGATTTTTCTTATAAATCTATCCATATATGCTATTGTAGTATCAAACCAGGGATGAAACAACAAGAAAGAATGTGGAGAACCCTGTAATGTCTTTACTTCCGAATAAATTTTATGCTGGTTGAGAATATTTATAAAATCTTCCCGGCCGGCATGCATCCTATCTACACTGCTGTTTATAAACAAAACGGGAGGAGTGTGTTTGCCAACATGAGTTAGCGGTGCAGCCTGTTTCCAGATTTCAGGATTTTCTGTTTTAGAATAGCCAAACCAATGAGTGGCTGCTGAAATTCTTTTACTGTCATCACCTTCACCCGATTCCGGATGAATGAATGCTAAAGTACCATCAAGGTCAATAACGGCATTTGTTATGCTTGATCTTTTTGGGAAACAACCCTCACCTTCAAATGCAGCCATTCCATTTGTGGCTCCCATAAATGCAGCCAGCTCACCTCCGGCAGAATGGCCGGCAACAACAATTTTGTTTATATCAATATTGTACTTTTTTGCATTTTGCCTTACCCAACGAATTGATGTTTTTATATCATAAACACCAGCAGGATACAACGCTTCAGTTGAAAGACGATACTCAGGTGTTATACAAACATATCCAAGCGAAGCCAACTCTTGTAACAATGGATGATGCATGGTTTTATTGCCACTTCTCCATCCACCACCATGAATAAAGAGAATGGCAGTTCTTTTCGTTTTACTTTTTTCATTCGGAAAAAAAACATCCATTTTTAATTCCCGTTGTGGTGTTTTACAATATGTGATATTCTTTTCTTCAGAAATGTATTTATATGTAAACTCCTTTGCTATCTGAATAAATGGATAACTCTTCTGGTGTTTATTGTATTCGCTTTGGATATTGTATGATGAGTCTCTGGTGCCAGTAATTCCAGCTGTTGACTGTGTTGAAGCAATATTGCTGCTTACAATGAATATTAAGAAGAAAAATATTCTTATCATTTACTTTTTGATAGGTTGCTTTACAATTCTTTCTGTTAACTCTATATTCAGTTTTTTCAATTCTTTTAAAATTAACTGTGCAATCAGTCTGGCGCCTAATTCGTTGAAATGGGTATTGTCTACTTTACCATCAGGGTAGTTGGGATGTTCTCCCGGTTCAAGCTGCAGGAATAAAAGTTTTGAATTTGCTTCTCCAAACTCCTGATACAATGCTCTGCTTTTCTCATCCAGATCAAAGAACAATACATTTTCTTCTTTTACAACTTCTTTTACTAATGCAGAATACTCTTTATGCGTTTCTATTGCATTCCCATCTTTGTCAAATTTTCTTCTGGAAACAGGAGTGAACAGGATAGGGGTTGCTTTCTTTTCTCTTGTTTCATTTATGAATTTTGAGAGATTCATTTTAAATGTATCAGGTGTAGCATATCTTTCTCCTTTATCTTTTGCTGCATCGTTGTGACCAAACTGGATGATCACATAATCGCCTTCTTTTACTTCATCCATAATTGATTTCCACAATCCTTCCTTGATAAATGATTTTGTACTTCGGCCATTCTTTGCACGGTTTACTACTGTAACTGTGGAATCCCAAAAAGATACAAAGGGCATTCCCCAGCCGGTTTCAGGATAAGCTTTTGTTTCCTTTATTGCACAGGTAGAATCTCCGGCCAGGAATATTTTTATTTTCTTTTTTGAAGGAAAAGTAAAAGCCAACACAATTAATACTAATGGGATATAAAAAAGTTTTTTCATTTTGCAATACTGTTTATAAATACTTCAATGTTAGTATAGCTTTTGCTCAATTTGTATGCTGATGCATCACTGGGATCTTCAGGATTCAATCCATTCTTTTTTTCCCAATCATCTGGCATTCCATCTTTATCTGTATCGGCCGGAGCAGGTAAAGACTGCAAAGATGGCCATGCATTTATTGTTAGCTCATAAGCCGTACCATGCGGAAAACCTCCCTGCACATCAATAAAACCACCTGTTCTATTTTTTACATTTTGGATAATACGTTCATCCAATGTATCTCTTTTAAAGCTGGCACCCACAAATTTCAATACAGCCTCATAAGCTTCCAATGCAGATTGCATAGGAATTGTTTCAGCCGGAAAAGGTTTATCCATTACTGCTTCTTTTTTATCAGCTTCGGTTCCGCCATTTCCCATGTGAATACCAAGCCAGTTATTTTTTGTAACATCTTTTGCATCGTCAACATAATTGCCATCAACATACCATTTACCGAATGGAATGGTTTCTGTTTTGGATGGATTTACAATTCTGTATCGGACATTTTTATTTGTTGATGGCCCATATTTATAATAGTTGTTGATGATATTATAATGACCGGCTTCGCCTCCATATACATTATTACCGCCCCAGTTATAGATCACATTATTTCGGAAATCAGCAAACTCATGTGCTGCACCCAGCCTGGTTCCATTGAATCTTGGATTTCGGTTATTACAATGTGCAAACAAATTATGATGTGCTGATAAATGAATACCACCCCATATACCTCCGTAACCATGCCTTTCAAAATCCTTATCGCCTTCCTCAAAGTGATAAGAATAGTTTAAAGGTTCTGAAATAAGATTCCATTGAAGTGTTGTACTGTCGCCTCCATAGATTGAAAAGCATTCATCTGTACTCCAGCTAATACTGCAATGGTCAATAATAATATTATTTCTTCTGTTTCCTCCGAATGCATCATCATGACCACTTCCAGGTACCATTCCTTTATTCTGATACCTGTCACCAAGCCGGAAACGCATATAGCGAACAATGATATTATTACCACCCAAACCAACCGGGTGATCGGCAATACATATTCCATCACCCGGTGCTGTTTGACCTGCAATTGTTTTATTTCCTTTTATTGTAAGTGATGATTGTAAATGAATGGTTCCTGATACAGCAAATACAATGATAAGCGGATCATTACTTGTAACACCTTTACGCAGGCTGCCTTCACCGCTATCATTCAGGTTAGAAACGATATATACTTTTCCAACTCTTCCTCCGGTAGTGTACTTGCCAAATCCTTCGGCCCCGGGAAAAGCAATTGGAAACGAAGGAGATTGTTCACTATTAATCTTCCCAGTTTGGGCACAGGAGACTATGATATGAGATATCATAGTATAAATTATCATCAGATTTTTTTTCATAAACATTATTACGACGAGATGAATATAATAAGGCTGCAATCAAGCAGCCCTATTATACTTTTAAAACTTACATGAGAAAATACTTAATATCCAGGATTCTGTTGCAACTTACCCTGGTATGCATTTATTACATTTTGATGAAAAGGATATAGTTCGCTTTTCCCTGGCACAAAGAATGATGCAAGTCCTTGCCAAAGTGGTTTACCATCAATGGCACTTGCAGTTGTTAAATGCTGAGCCCAGTCAGTTCTTGTCCAGCCAGTTGTTGGAGAAGGAACCTGAGTAGGTCTCCAGAAAGGTTGTGCATTCGCAGGTGCACCAACTCCGGCATAATATTGAATTTCTTCTCCGGTATTTCTCCAATAAATGTATTGTGGTACATTATTATATGGAGCAACCCTGTCTCTGATTTGCTGGATCTTTGTTCTCGTTTCGGCCAGTTTAGTTGCCAATAAGTTCCAACGTAATAAATCATATCTGCGGATTCCTTCATGTCCAAACTCCAGATATCTTTCATTGACAATAGCATTAAAGAAACCTGTCTTATCAGTTGGTGTTATGCCAATCATACCAGTATTACCACGATACCCTCTTTTTCTTACCTCTTCAAAAGCTAAAATAGCCTGTGGAGTAGGGCTTCCATTAATTTCATTTACCGCCTCTGCATACATCAGCAAGACATCAGCAAAGCGAATCATACACCAGTTATATCCAACGTTTAATACAGTGCCTGGTAATAAAGGAACCCTCCAGTCACGACGATACTTACCGGTATTTAATTCACCCAATCTCCTGTGACTTTTTATATTTGAAGAACTGGTTACCTGGTAATGTGTAATTGTGATATCTCTTCTTGTGTCTACTGAATCAAATGCATAAAAGAAATTCGGGAGCATTACAATACCACCGCCACCAGCACCATACCTGGAAGCATTACTAAGATTAGGCCCATCATAATTTCCCATCCGGCTATCACTGTTACCATTACCACCGCCAGCTCCTACTTCAAACATAATTTCACCAAATGGATCATATATAAACGATGTTACACTTCTCCAAATGTTTTCATAATTTGGATTAAGATCATGCTGGTCTCTTCTTGCCATTAACTCTTCACACTCAGTTTTTGCAATATTGTAATAAGTAAGATAATCTGATCTTCTTTCCATTTGAGCATTACTGCGAAGAGAATATCCGCCACGGAATAAAGCTATCCTTGCCCGCAAAGCTTTAATTGCACCTTTTGTAATTCTTTCATTTCGTGGCCCCGCCTCGGTTCTCCAGGGAACCAAATCTTTTGCAACTGCCAGGTCTGCGAGCAACTTATCATATGTTGAGTCACGGTCTGCTTTTGGTAAGAATAGATCAGTTTGCTTATATGAAGGGATCATTGGAGCAGGTACATCACCCCAGTTTAAAATAAGCTGGAATAGAAATTGAGCTCTTAAGGTTAATGCTTCCCCATATAATCTTTTTAGAGCGGCTTGTTCGGCTGCAGTTCCTCCATTATATTGTTTCATTAATGGAATCTGTTCAATACAAAGATTAGCCTTTTCAATACCACGGTACATCTGGTTAAAAGGATTGAGTATTTCAGTATTTGTTAATAATAACTGATACCGACCTACACCTCTTCTGCCATTATCAATATTTCCGCTTACAATTCCTTCGTCACTATCATAAGGGTAGTACATATTGATACGGATACCGTAACCATTATCTCCCTGTAGCTCATCATATACACCAATAATTGCATTGGTAGCATTTGATACATCAGAAAAGGCCTGCTCAATACTATATTCTGAAATGGGCTGCACATCTGTATATTTCTTACATCCCGTGGCCATTAATATCCCGAAAAGTAACACTGGAATATTTGTAAGTTGCAAAAGTTTATTTTTCATATGTAGTGCTTTATTGTTTTAATTAAAAGGTTACGTTAACACCAAAAACCCATGTTCTTGATCTTGGATAAGCTGCAAAATCAACACCTGGTGTTAATGGGTCAGACCTTCTTGAAGTTACATCTGGATCATATCCCGAATAATTTGTAATAGTAGCAAGATTGTTGACCGTACCAAAAACCCTTAATGTCGAGATCTTCATTTTATTCAGTACATTTTTTGGAAGTGTGTAACCCAATGTGAGGTTGTTAAAACGGAGGTAAGAACCATCTTCAACAGCCCATGAATGCAACCACCAGCGTTGTACCCTTACAGGTGACCAGATCTTGGCATTGGCATTTAGTTTCGTAAGCTCAGCAGGGTCTCTCACAACATTCCCATTTGCATCAATATTAGTCCAGCGATCTTTCATAATATCAAGCATGTTAAGATTGGCAAATGCACCATCAGTCCATTCAATCTTATTGGCATTATAGATATCATTGCCCACAACGAAGTTTACAAAAATTGATAAGTCAAATCCTTTATAACTAAACTGGTTGGTCCATCCACCGGTAAATTTTGGATTGGCATCACCGATTATAGCTCTGTCTCCATCTGCAGTGATGGTACCATCTCCGTTCAGGTCTTTCCATTTAAGCATACCTGGTTGTGGCACACCATATACACCATTAAAGGCTATTCCTGCTTTAATAGTATATGTTTGGGTTGTCGGGTTATAGTCAAAATCGTTAACTGTATAAAAGCCATCAGTTACAAACCCATACATCTGCCCAACGGGTGATCCAACTTTTGCGATATAATCATCAACACCGTCAGATCCTTGCCATCCTGATGTAATAGTTAACTGATCAGGACCCCCTAAACTTTCAATCCGGTTTTTATTGAATGCGATATTAAAATTGCTTGTCCAGGTGAAGTCTTTTTTAGAAACTGGTGTAGCACCGATCTGGAACTCTACCCCCCTGTTTGAAGTAGATCCCCTGTTTTGTATTTGAAATGAATAACCAGTTGTTGATGGGATCGGGGTTCTCAGCAATAAGTCATTTGCTGTGTTTTTATAAATATCCATAGTAAACTGAACCCTGTTCTTAAATAATGATAAATCAATACCCAGGTTACTTGTTGTATTTTTTTCCCACCGAAGATTTGGGTTAGCTAATGCAATTGGTGCTAATCCGGGAAGTATAGAATGATTAAATGCATATTGGCCGGTAACACCATACAGTTGCAGATATAAGAGATCAGCAATCCTGTCATTTCCTACACTACCGTATCCATACCTGATTTTACCATCATTCAGCCAGCTAACATTCTCCATGAACTTCTCTCTTGAAAAACGCCATGCAGCAGATGCTGATGGAAAAACAAGAGTCCCGTTTTCAGCATTGAACTTCGATGAACGGTCTGCTCTCAGGTTAAATGTGAAAAGATATTTGTCATCGTATCCATAGGTAGCTCTTCCAAAGAATGAAGCAAGGCGATAAGGAACATATTCAGCCGAAGTAGGCAGTGGTTGAGCCGAACCTGAAGGTGCTGCACCTAACCCCATATTTGCTAATGCCTTTTTGGCGTCAATATCAGCAGGGAAATACCGTGTCTCAATTGTATTTGTGCTACCTCTTCTGTCTACAGTTTCTTCCCCGATCAAAACACTAAAGTCGTGGTGTTTTTTATAGTTGTTAACTGTATATTGTAATGTATTTGAATTATTGATTGTATAGTTGTTTTGCTGACCGATTATAGCAACTGGTAAAGAAGCAAAGTTTCTTGCCGTTCCGGTGATCTTACTATAAAACAAATCCGTACGGATATTAGAATTATCAAAGCCCAATGTAGTTCTGAACGTAAGATTTTTTAGGATATTGTAACTGGCATATCCTGAAAGATAGGTTGCTTTTGATCTTTGTTTCCTGTATTCTGCATAGGTCAACAGAACAGGGTTTGTAGCACCTGCAGAAGCAAGGAAGTATGCTTCATCAAAATCATCAATCCCAAAACCGGGTTTTTCTAATTCAAAAGGTCGGTAATTTATAGTATGCCGTAAGCGGTTTGTTGTTCTGGTACCGCTGTTTGTAGTTCCAATTCCATCAATTGTCTGATCAATATAACGGGCGGTCATACCTATTCTTAATTTTTCGGTTGCTTTATGATCTAACTTAAAATTCAGAATATTTCTATTAAAGCCTGATGTGATCTGAATTCCTTCTTCTCGGTTACCGGTAAGGCTAAGGTTGAATGTAGTTGATTGGTTGCCACCATTCACAGATACTACATGATTTTGAAACCTGGCATTTCTTCCGAATACTTCATCCTGCCAGTTTACAAACTTTACATTTTTATAGTTCGACAATGTGTCCCATGTAGTACCATAGGTTTGAGCAAAGCTTGAGCTGTCCGCTATGCTGCCACGGCTTCTTTCATATTGCCAAAGTACAAAGTCATACGGTTGCATTACATCCATGAATGAAGTGATCTTTCTGCTGCCATATGTACCATTGTAGCTAACTTGTGTCTTACCATTTTTACCGGACTTAGTAGTGATAATAACCACTCCATTGGCACCTCTGGCACCATATATAGCTGTTGTTGATGCATCTTTTAAAACATCAATTGAAGCAATGTCTTGCGGAGAAATAATAGATAATGCATTATCAACCTGCACCCCGTCAACAATATAAAGTGGGGAATTATCTTGAGTAATAGATCCACCGCCACGAACCCTGATAATAATATCAGCACCCGGCGCACCTTCAGAACTAATGGCTTGTACACCAGCTAATTTTCCCTGTAATGCTTCGGCTGCCGATGACAAGGGAAAATCCTTTAACTGTTTTGAGTTAATTGATGAAACAGAGCCGGTAAGATCTTTTCTTTTGATGGTGGAATAACCGACTACCACCACATCATCTATCATTTTTACATCCGGCGTTAATGCAACATCTATTACTGTGCGGCCATTAATGGCTGTTTCAAAGGAAATAAATGTTGCACTTGAAAAAATAAGGGTGGTGGCCTTATTATCCACAGTTATTTTATAGTTACCCTGCGCATCCGTGGTGGTTGAGGTTTTGCTTCCTTTAACAGAAACAGTAACACCAGCCATTCCCTGGTTGTTTTCAGAAGATGTAACAGTGCCGGTAATTTGTTTTCCCTGGGCAAACAAAGTTGCCGGAAAAAGAAATGAGAGCACCAGCATGCAGATCCCCGTTAGTTTAAGCATTCTTGTCATAATAGTGATTTTGTTAAAAGCCTTAATAATTGTTTTATAAATAATGCTGCCGCACTAACGGCAGGTGAACTAATAAGCTGTTTTATTTATCTGTGTAAATGGAATTCCTGTCTGAATGAATAGATCCTTATTTGATTTTTCAGCGTAATTAAGGGACGGAGATAAAATAGAAGTTGGGAAGGAAAGGAAAAATCCTGATGACTTTGCATACTGCAAACCGAGATTTTTCTTTGTAACAATATGGCAGTTACTTTTCATTCCGCAAGCAATTTTCGTTATTCAGCGTTGTTTCGAAACAAGTATTTTTATTCCGGTTTCTACATCAATGCATCAACAATTCTACACAATACTTCATTGTAACAGAGGTAATTAGAGAACTTTTTTTACGCAATCGTTCCCGGTAACGATGCCTTTTTGAAGTCAAAAAATTGAATCGCTAAGAAATATCAAAATCACTAGAAATTTCTCTTGTACATTGTATCGTGTACACAATATTTTCATTTTAAGGCAACCATCAATTTGATTTAAGGGCAACAGTTAATTTGTTTAAATAGCAACCCTATTAAAGGTCAAAAAAAGTTAACTTTAACCTCTTCCGGAATGTTGCCAGAAAATACCGGGATTGATTGATTAAATATGAAGTTTGAAGCAATAACAATAAAGGACATCGCCAAAGCACTGGGGCTTTCTACATCTACTGTTTCCAGGGCACTTCGTGATAGCCATGAGATTAGTCCTGAGACCAAAAGAATCGTACTGGAATATGCTGAAAAGAATAATTATAAGCCAAACCCGATTGCCCTGAGTCTGAAAGAGAGGAGAAGCAGATCAATTGGTGTAATTGTATGTGAAATTGCCAACAGTTATTTTTCACAGGTCATCAATGGAATTGAATCTATTGCATACGATAACGGATACAATGTAATTATTGCCCAAAGCCGTGAATCATTCGAAAGGGAAATATTGAATCTGCAATACCTAACTTCCCGTTCTATAGACGGTCTCATTATTTCCGTTTCAACTGAATCAAAAGATTTCAGTTTACTGAAAGAGTTACATGAAAAAAAGATGCCAATCGTTTTTGTTGACAGGATAGTTGATGAAATCAATACACATAAAGTAAGTGCCGATAATTTTAAAGGAGCATATAATGCTACGCAGCACCTTATTGGATGTGGTTACAGGCGAATCGCAGCTATTACCAACCCTGAGTCGTTATCAATTTCGAAGGAAAGATTAGCCGGATATAGAGCAGCATTGAGTGATAATGGGATCTCCATTGATGAGGAACTAATAAAATTCTGCCAGCATGGAGGAATGATCTTCGACGAGGTACAGCAGGTGGTAAATGAATTATTAGAGCTTGATGATAGGCCAACAGCCATCTTTGCTGCAGCAGATAAATTAACAACTAACTGTTTGCGGATATTTAAAGCAAAAGGCATATCAGTTCCTGGTGAAATGGGATTGATCGGGTTCTCAAATATCGACCTGGCAGAATTAATTGAACCACCGTTATCTGTTATTCGCCAGCCAGCTTTTGAAATGGGTGAGATAGCAACGAAATTATTATTACAGATCATTGAAAGTAAAAGACCTGTTACTGATTTTGAAACTAAGGTTCTCTCTACAGAATTACTGATTAGAGGGTCAACGAAAAAGCTTGCATCCAAAGTGCAGGAAAGAGTATAAGCAAAGTTTTTATTTTGGAACACTGTAGCACAGCAGCTATATTTGCAATCCCAATTTTAAGGGGGTTTAGCTCAGCTGGCTAGAGCGTTTGCATGGCATGCAAAAGGTCACCGGTTCGACTCCGGTAACCTCCACAGATCACTCCGGAATTTTCCGGAGTTTTTTATTATTTTTTATAAACCATGCTGAAATAATTTTGTTATTGAAAAAAATAAAAAGCATGGGAGTCTGGAACCAAATTGCAGAATACTTATATCTGAAAAAGAAAGATCCTGAAAGACCAAAATCCAAATGGATCGGTTATATGCATGGCATAAATCGTATAAGTATTTTCATTTTTTTGCTTTGCCTTGTCATACTTGCTATTAAATTATTGACTTAGGAATTTAATTATTGAATCTGCCGCTTTTTGTGAGGCATTGCCACCTTCACTTAGTTTTTTGGCTAGGGCAGTATAATCTTCCTGTAATTGCTGTAAACGGTCTTTATCTGATAGCATCTTAATTAGTTCGTTCTTTACAGCTTCAACAGTAAAATCATTTTGAATAAGTTCCTTCACTACCAGTTTGTCCATGATCAAGTTCACAAGAGAAATGTACTTTACATTTACCAGTCGTTTACCAATCTGGTAAGATAGGTATGAACCTTTATAACAAACAACCTCAGGAACCCGAAATAATGCAGTTTCTAAAGTAGCAGTTCCTGAAGTAACCAATGCTGCTTTTGATTGCATCAACAAGTCATACGTTTTGTTGGATACATAAGAAACATTGGAATAGTCTTGAAGCAAATCTTCATAAAATTTTTCATCAGCACCAGGTGCTTTGGCAACGATGAACTGGTATTCCGGAAATGACCTACTTACTTCCAGCATTACCGGCAATTTTTTTAGAATCTCTTGTTTACGGCTTCCGGGTAGCAATGCAATGATTGGTTTGTTTGAAAACTGTTCTTGTATGCCTTCACCTTTTCTTTTTGCAATTACTTCAATTAAAGGGTGCCCTACATATTCTACTTCCCAGTTCCATTTAGTTTTGTAATAATCTTTTTCAAACGGAAGTATAACCAGCATTTTATCAATGCATTGTTTCATACTCTTTACCCTGTTCTCTTTCCATGCCCAAACCTGCGGAGAAATATAATAGATGACTTTTAAGGCTTGTTGCTTAGCCCATTTGGCAATGCGAAGATTAAAACCGGGATAATCTATTAGTATCAATACATCTGGTTTGTATCGTAGAATATCTTCTTTGCAAAAAGCCAGGTTTCGGAAAATAGTACGGATGTTCATCAACACTTCTGCAAACCCCATAAATGCCAGTTCGCTGTAATGCTTTGCCAGCACTCCGCCTGCTTCCTGCATTTTATCTCCGCCCCAGCAACGGATTGTAATGGATGGATCTTGTTTTTTTAATTCCTTTATAAGATTGGAGCCATGCAAATCACCAGATGCTTCGCCTGCAATAATGTAATATTTCATTGGCCTGCAGTTAGTGAATTGTAGAATTAATTAAAAAGCTTTAATACCAGTATCCCGACACCATAACACATGGTAACGATAAATATACCCTTGAACGTTTTGACTTTGTCGAAATGAACATAGATGGCAAATAAAAGTGCATTTGCTAACAGGGACATAGTGCCAACATAAGTGATCACTTTATTATTATGCACCAGGTAGTCAAGAAATCCACCAAATGTTTGATAACGGAATTTTACAAAATAAATTATTATCAATCCTAAAACAGGACCCACGAGACCTAATATCAATCCAAGCTTTAAATTATCTTTTGCAAGTATCATTATTTCCAGATTTTTTCAAGTTTGGATTTTAAAACGTAATTCGTCAGGTCAAATTGTACGGGTACTACACTTACATAATTATTCTTTAATGCCCACACATCGGTATCTTTTGCTTTATCGAAGTTTACAAACTCACCTGTAAGCCAGTAATAATGCCGGCCATGCGGGTCATCCCTCTCAATAAAATCTTCTTCGTATTTAGCATAAGCCTGCTTGCATATCTTAAATCCCTTTAATAATTCAGGAACTACGGCTGGAATGTTTACATTTAATACAGTATGTTTCTCCAGTTTAGTGGCAAGCATTTTTTCTGTGATGATCCTTACATATTTCCTGGCTCCGGTAAAGTCTGCATCTATCCTGTAATCTAATAATGAAAAACCTGCAGATGGGATGCTTTCAATAGCTGCTTCTACAGCAGCTGACATGGTGCCTGAATAAATTACGTTGATGCTATGATTGGCTCCGTGATTAATACCGCTTAAGCAAAGGTCTGGTTTGCGATGGAGTACTTTATCAACAGCCAGCTTTACGCAATCAACAGGAGTACCAGTGCATGACCAGGTTTCCACTCCTTCAGACAAGGGCTCTATTTTGTGTAACCGTAATGGCTGGCCGATAGTAATGGCATGTCCCATTCCTGACTGTGGTTTATCGGGTGCTACCACTACAATTTGCCCAAGGTCTTTAACTGCTTCTACAAGATTTTTTATGCCCGGAGCTGTAACACCATCATCATTGGTAATAAGAATGACAGGTTTTTCTTTTACACTTGCCGCACTTGAAGAAGTTTTTTTCTTAGGATTTGATTTTTTTGTCATAGGCCACAAAAATCCTTTTTTTTCCGGGTTATCCAAAATAGGCAATAAAACTATTTTGTAATTCTAAATAAATTAGTATTTTGCAGCTAATTAAATTAGTGGTTATGGCAATCTCCAATCAAAATCTTAAATACTTGCGAAAACTACGTGGATGGACACAGGAAGAATTTGCAAATAAACTTCGCATCAAACGGTCGCTGCTGGGTGCATATGAAGAAGAAAGGGCTGAACCCCGAATTGATGTGTTGGAAGTGGTGTGTGATATATTTAAGTTGACGCTGGATGATATACTACGGAAAGACCTGAGTGATAATAAGTCCAACTATTTGGCCAAACGAAGGGCTATGAAATTAGCTGCAGGAAGACCTGATATTCCTTTTGTTCCTGTAAAAGCGGCGGCTGGTTACCTGGCAGGATTTGAAGACCCTGAATTTATTGATGAGTTGAATACATTCACCCTGCCAATGCTGACTGGTGGTAATTACCGGGCTTTTGAAATAGTGGGGGATTCTATGTTACCTACACCCAGTGGATCAGTTATTGTGGGGGAAAAATTAGAGAACCTCGATGATGTAAAAAATAATGCGGCATGTATTGTAGTTTCCCGAAATGAAGGTATAGTTTATAAGAGGGTGCAAAAGAACGGGAGGCAGAAAAATAAGCTTACCCTAGTAAGTGATAACCCGGTTTTTCATCCTTATACTGTAAATGCAGAGGAAGTATTGGAAATGTGGCAGGCACAGGTAGTAATTTCCCGAACCAATCAACAGAACCGGTGGGATATGAGCCAGTTGGCTACTGTTGTTTCTGACTTGCAACAGCAGGTGACTTCACTAAAAAAGCGGATGAATTAGAGGATTTATATTGATTTTTCTCAATTTGTCGCAGTCAGAATTTAGGTCTTCATGCCATTGTTTTATATTTGATGGTTCTAACTGACTGAATGAGGCTTAAAAATTATATCTGTTTACCCTTTTTATTGGTTTGTGTTTCTGCTTCATCCCAGATAAAATCTTTGCAAGCCATAAAAGTTGCCCAGGCTCCCAAAATAGACGGAATCCTGGATGATGCAGCATGGGTAAATATTACCCCGGCTACCGGATTTATTCAAAACTATCCTTCTGCTGGTCAGCCGGCTTCCCAGGAAACAAAAGTAAAAGTGGTATATGATGATGCCGCAATTTATGTCGGTGCTTATTTATATGATGATCCCTCATTAATTAGAAAACAAATAACTGCACGGGATGCTGAACTCCAAAAAGATGTTGATTTCTTTTCCATTTTTCTTGATACCTATAAGGACAAGCAAAACGGGTTTCAATTTGTAGTTACTTCTGCTAATGTTCAATCCGACGCAAGACTAGGTCCTAATTTAGGAAATGGTGGCAGCGGATTTGGTGAATATGGTGATAAGACATGGGATGCGGTATGGGAAAGTAAAGTGCAAATACAAAAAGATGGATGGATAGTTGAAATGAAGATACCATATATCTCACTGCGTTTTGCAAAAAAGGAGCTGCAGGATTGGGGTATCCAGTTTCAAAGACAGATAAGAAGGACCAATGAAAATTGTTTCTGGAATCCTGTAGATCCAAATGTTAACGGTTTGGTGAACCAGTTTGGCGAATTAAAAGGCTTAAAAAACCTTCAGCCACCGTTAAGACTTAGTTTCTCTCCATATGTTTCCACAGGTTACAGAAGCTCACCAGAAGCAAATGGCTATTCCAATAAATGGTTGGGAAGCGGGGGCATGGATGTTAAATATGGTATCAATGAAAGTTTTACATTAGATGCCACATTAATACCAGATTTTGGGCAGGTGATCTCTGACAACGTCATCAATAACCTTTCTCCGTTTGAGATACGATTTCAGGAGAACAGGCAATTCTTCACAGAAGGAACGGAAATATTTAATAAGGCAGGTTTGTTTTATTCCAGAAGGGTAGGAGCTATTCCATCAAAGTATAATACAGTGAGAAACTTTGTGGCGGCCAACCCGGATTGGGAAATAAAAAAGAACCCTTCTTCAACACAGCTTTACAATGCAACAAAATTCTCGGGACGAACACAGGACAAATTAGGTATCGGGGTTTTTAATGCCGTTACTGCTCCAATGGAAGCCAGGATTCATAACACACTTACAGGAAAAGATTCGTTGATTGTAACAGAACCTTTGGCAAACTATAATATCATAGTATTTGACCAGGCGTTGAAGGGCCGATCATTCCTAACCCTTACCAATACCAATGTTCTTCGAAATGGTAATTCAAGGGATGCCAATGTTACTGCATTTGATTTCAGCTTTTTTGATAAGAAGAACCTATTCAATGTTAGGGGAACTGCACGGTACAGTAAAGTTTTTATTACAAATCCTTATGACGGATATAATACAACGCTGCGGGTGGGAAAAGTTAGTGGTAAATGGCAATACAATATGCAGGGGAATATAGAGTCTGCCAATTATGATCCCCGTGACCTTGGGTTTTTACAGGCACCAAACGAAAAAGCACTAACAGGGGCATTGATCTATTCACAGTTTACGCCTACTAAGAATTTCCTTGCTTATAACTACAGGCTTAATGTACGATATGGCACCCTTTATAAGCCTTCTGCCTATACTGATTTTCAGCTAACAGGAACAGCATTCTGGTTATTAAAGAATTTTTGGGACATAACACTTACTGCCGGTTACCTGGCTGATCAGCATGATTATTTTGTATTGGGTGATCCGGCTACTTACCAGCGGTTTGTAAATAGACCTTCATATGGATTTATCAGTACTAATGGAAGTACCGATAGCCGGAAGCGTTTATATTTTAATTACTCGGCTTTGTTTGCTGATTTTTTTAATTCAGCGCCAAATAAATATTATCACCGGCTAAGTGCAGGATGGAGATATCGCTTCAGCAATAAGTTTACGCTGGACCTATCACATAGCCATGAAAAAGAAACAGATTATATAATTGCCGCAGGCAGGGAATCAAATGGAGAGCCAAGAATCGCATTTGTAGATTTTACAGATGTTACTTCTATACTTTCAGGTATCTATAATTTCACTCCAAGGATTAACCTGACACTTAGGGCAAGGCATTACCTGAGCCGGCTGAACTTTAACCGGTTTGCCAATGTAGATCCAAAAGGAGAACCAATACCAAGAACAGGAACTACCAGTTTTGATAATGTAAACATCTTTAACCTGGATGCTTTTTTAACCTGGGATTTCAGATTGGGAAGCCGCCTTATTGTTGGGTATAAGAACTGGCTGGGTGATGAAGAAGTGGTGAGTTTAACAGGAAAGAATAATTATATACGAAACCTAGGGAAAATATTTGACTTGCGACATGGAAATGAAATCACTGTACGCTTCATTTATTTTATTGACTACAACCAGCTACGCCGCAAACGTTAACCCAGTTTGATAATTTCCTTTTCTGTAATGGCATAAACGATATCCCCTTTACCGGGTTGCACTTTAAACGATCCTGTGAAACGGCTGAATGCGGGTAGGATACAATAGTCATTTGAAAAAAAGAAACACGGAAACCTGAGCGACTGGCGGCCTTGCCCTCTTAGAAGTATAGATGGGTGTACATGTCCCGAAAAAGTATAAACGGTTTTTTCCCTTTCTTCTCTTTTGATTCTTTTGTCTTCATGGCGAAAATTGAAACCGTCAATCAACAGGTCCCACTCATGCACTTTAATATTTGCATTTTCATACCAGCTATCTGATAAGATATCATGATTGCCTTTTACGAGATCAATTTGTAATAAAGAAAAATCATTGCGCCAGCGAAGGAATAATTCCAGTTCTTTATTAATAGTGCTGTGTGTAAAATCACCCACAATGATCAGCCGTTCAGCTTTAAATAAATACAACTGTGATATTAGCCGCTGCAGGTCTGCTTTATAAATAGACTGCGGAACTGCAATACCGGATTTACGAAAGTGACCGGTTTTGCCAAGGTGAAGATCGGCAACTATCAAAGTATTTTGTTTTTCCCAGAACAGGGACCGCTCCTGAGAAATCCAGAAAATATCATTATTGATAATGTGGGGTACTGGGTTTTGCATTCCTTAAAATGCAAACTTACCAATAAACTATTTTTTTTTCAATTGTTGATGCATTTTTCTTACCCTGTCTTCAATTGATTCTGAAGAAAGATTATTCCTGTTTAATCCATCAACAATTATTGGAAATGATAGAGGTGTAAGTTGCATTGGAAATTTGATGATGATTTTACTTTTTTGAATTCTTTGTAATGCCTGACGTAGTCTCACTTCTTCCATCTGGAGCATAAGTACCTCGTTATACGACTGTTTCAATAAAATATTATCAGGATCATATTCTGAAAACACATTGAAAAGTAATGATGCTGAAGATTGTAAATGTCTTGCTTTTTTCTTTTCTCCAGGCATACCTTGAAAAATTAAACCACTTATAACAGCAATATCCCTGAATTTTCTTCTTGCCATTTCTGTACTGTTCACACTTCGTTGAATATCATTGAGCAGGTTATCTGTTGTAAATAAATCGTATACATTTGTTTCATCAAAAGTTACTGGTGTATCACTTAATAATTCAAATCCGTAATCGTTCATTGAAATAGAAAATGTGATTGGTAATATTTTCCCTAACCTGAATGCCAGGATTGCACTCATTGCTTCGTGTACATTTCTTCCTTCAAAGGGATAAACAAGCAAATGATATCCATTTTTATCTACTACCTGTTCGATGAGTAATTCGTTTATCGCAGGAATATGGGAAAGCTGTTTTTGTAAATTAAGTAATGGTGACAGAATACTTAACTCAGCTACTTTTGATTCATTTAAGGCTGTATTAAATGTTTGCCTTAATATATGTCCAAGGTTGGCGGTAAGGCTCATTCTGCCTCCCATCCAGGAAGGTACTTGTGTTTTTTTTGCATTCGACTTTTTTACAGTTACCGTCATATCTTTTATGGCTACTAATTCAAGGTTTTTGCCTGCCAGTGTAAATACGTCTCCGGTATTAAGTCTGCTGATAAAGTACTCTTCAATAACACCTATATAGCCGCCGGATATAAATTTTACTTTCAGCATTGCATCACTTACAATAGTACCTATATGCATGCGATGCCGCATAGCAACTTTTCTACTGTTAACTTTATATACTCCGTTTACAATCTCAATTTTTTTGTATTCATCATATTGTTGCAAAGCTGTGCCACCCTCAGTAATATGTTTTAATATTTCATTCCATTCATCAATTGAAATATCTTTAAAACAATATGTAGCTGTAATTTCCTTAAATAATTCATCAGGTCTAAAGCCTTCAGAAATGGCAATTGTACAGAGGTATTGAAGCAGTACATCAAAACAAAGCAGCATTGGCTCTTTACTTTCAATTTTATTTTGTTTGATAGCTGACTTTAAAGCAGCCGCTTCTACTAATTCCAATGAATGCGTAGGCAGAAAATAAATCTTACTTACGGCATCCGGGCTATGGCCGCTTCGACCAGCCCTTTGCAGAAACCTTGCGACACCTTTAGGCGAACCTACCTGTATAACAGTTTCTACGGGACGAAAATCAACTCCGAGATCAAGACTTGCTGTGCATACCACCGCTTTTAAATTTCCAGTATGCAGATTATCTTCTATCCATGTTCTTAATTCCATGTCGATTGAACCGTGATGAAGGGCAATGGAACCTGCAAGGTCGGGGCATACGTTCAGCAGACCCTGGTACCACAATTCACTCATCCCTCTTGTATTGATAAAGATGAGTGTGGTCTTACTTTCCATTATTATAGGAATGATTTTATGCGCCAGTTTAATACCAAGATGACCTGCCCACGGATATTTTTCTATTTCGTCCGGGAAGATAGATTCAACGATTATTTGTTTATGCAAATCAGCTTTGATAATAACTCCTTTCTTATTTAAGGTAAAGAGTAACACTTCTTTTGCTTCTTCCAGGTTGCCAATGGTGGCACTAATACCCCAGATAGAGAGAGGGTAGCCGGGATCTGTCAGACGTACTATCCTGCTTAATGCCAGCTCTACCTGTACACCTCTTTTGCTGCCAAGTAGTTCATGCCATTCATCAACTGCAATTATTTTTAATGAACGAAACAGCTCCGGGTAATTCTTTTGTGCCAATAGCAAATGCAAACTCTCCGGGGTGATGATCATCACTTCGGGCATCTGTGCTTTTTGTTTTGCCCTTTCGTTTACAGATGTATCACCATTGCGGATACCTACTTTCCATTGCATGCCGAGTTCATGTATCACTTCTTCCATAGCCCGGCCGATATCTTTGGCCAATGCCCTTAATGGTGTGATCCACAATAGCTGTAACCCATTGTTCTTTTTGTTTTGAAAATCATTTGGATGCCGGTTGATGAATTGAATAAGTGTACCCAGGAATACTGAATACGTTTTACCACAACCGGTGGGTGCATTTACCAGGCCG
>CAYVSH010000013.1:28874-36142 GCA_964453625.1 uncultured Chitinophaga sp. | reverse complement strand
ATAGCAGCAGCCAGAGCCAGGTGATCACTGTTATTGATGATACTGATCCAGTACTTGCGGGCGTCCCTGCGAATACAACGGTTCAGTGTGATGCGGTACCAGCACCTGCTTCACCGACAGCAAGCGATAATTGTGATGCTACCCCAGCGATCACATACAACCAGGTAAGCACACAGAATCCAGATCCTGAAGAGTGTGGACACTACAGTTATACATTAACCAGGACATGGACAGCAACGGATGCATGCGGAAATAGCAGCAGCCAGAGCCAGGTGATCACTGTTATTGATGATACTGATCCAGTACTCACTTGCTCAACAAACAAAATAAGAAACACAGATCCTAATGTGTGTACTTATCTAACTGTGGGTAATGAGTTTGATGCTAACGCAGCAGATAATTGCGGTTCTCCAACACTTACCTATGTGTTAACAAATGCAAGCAATACAGTAATAGGAAGTGGTGGTACAACTTTAGCAGGGGTAGTGTTTACTAAGGGTATAACAACGGTAACATGGACTGCTACTGATGCTTGTGGTAATTCAAATACATGCAGCTTTACTGTAACTGTAAATGATAACCAGGCACCGGTTCTTACAAGCACGCCGTATCTTGGAACTACGGGAACAAATGCTTGTAAATCGGGAGCGATGGCAGCTGCACCGTTTAGTGCGACAAACGCAATTCAAGGATATACTGATAATTGTACAAGTGTAACAGCTATACTTACAAGTTCGGTTGTTAATGGAACAAATTGTTCCTGGACAATTACTTATACATTCTCGGTACAAGATCAGAATGGAAATGTATTAACTAACCAGTCATATTCTAATACCGGTGGTGATAAGACAGCGCCAACAGGTGTGGCACCAACACCAATAACAGGTGTAAACAGTTGCTTACCTACACAGACACAAGCAGAAGCAAACTGGAATGCAACGTTGGCGAAATCAGGTTATACTGATAATTGTGGTGGTGCAGTAACAGCTGAACTAGTGAGTGCAGTAATCAATACAGGAAGCAGTAATTGTAACTGGACAGTGACTTATAACTTTAAAGTGAAAGATGAATGCGGTAACTATCTGTTAAACCAGTCATATACCAGAAGCGGATCAGACCAAACAGCTCCAACAATAGTTGCAAATAACATTAATATTTCACTTACAGCTGGTGGTACTTATACACTTACTGCTGCTGATAAGAATGCGATAGGTTCAGGTACAACTGATAACTGTGGCGGAACTATTACGTATACTGTTTCACCATCAACATTTAATTGTGCAAACATAGGGCCGAATAATGTTGTACTGACTGCAACAGATGCTTGTGGTAATAGTTCAACAGCATCAGCAGTTGTAACAGTACTGGGAGGACCACTGTTCAAATATGTGATATTAGCAACCAATAAAGCTGAGCTTTCACAAAGTATGGTGTTAAGCAGGGGAATCGGTATTACTACCGCATCCGGACAGGCGAAAATAAATGACAACAGTTTTGTCATCGCTCCGTCCACTTTTGTAGAAGCGCCAAGTATACAGGTAAATGGTGGAAGTGCCGTTACAACGCTGATAAACGGAGTGGCAGCACCCATACTACCAGCATTTGAAACAGCTGTTCCGAATGCTGTGAACATTACCGTGACTACAGGTACCACACAAACTCTTCCGCTTTCAACATATGGTGATATCAAAGTGGAAAAATATGCTACAGTGATATTTACAAACCCTGTTGTAAATGTGAAGTCAATTGAAGCAAAAGATTATTCAAATATTCGCTTTAACCAGTGTGCTAAACTGAGATCGAAAGATAATATCAAGCTAAGTAAAGAAGTGGAATTTAACCCAGAAAGATTAGATGTAACTGTTTTCAGCCAGGGTGATATAGAAATTAATGAAGGATCTATGGTATATGCTACCATGTATGCACCTAATAGGAAAATAGATGTGAATGGTAAGAATGACAACAGGGTGTTAATGACAGGCTTATTCAGTGCCAAAGAAGTGAAGAGTGATTATACAAACTGGATTGGAAACAAAGAGTGTAATCAATGTGTACCAACCATGTTTGTAAGGGTTCTTTCCACAACGAATACAAGCTGTGTTGGCGCCTATGACGGTTCAATAACTGTGGATGCATTGAGTGGTGTACCTGCATATCAATATAAAATTGATGGAGGTAGCTACCAGGCATCAGGTACGTTTAATAACCTGGTATCGGGTACGCATGTTATTATAGCAAAAGACGCAAATAATGTAACTGCAACCATTAATGTCAACCTGATTGTATTAACGTACACCATGCTTGCAACGGATGAGATCAAGATCGGTAAGTATAATAATGTACATAGTGGTTCATTAGGTATAAAATCTGCAGGTGGTAAGATAATAATGGATAACTCTCATGCGAATAACATAAATTCCATTGTAAAGGCTCCTGTTATTGAGCTGAACAATGGAAGTACGGTTGAAAATCCTGAATATGGAATAGCAACACAGGCATTACCGACAGATGTATTCCCGAATGTATCCAGTAACCTTCAGATCACTATTCCTAATAATGCAACGGTTAACTTATCAGCTTATCTTGCTGGTTCAACTGCCAAGAAGATAACAGTGGGAGATAATGCTACACTTACTATAGACAAACCTGTATTGAATATTACTGACAAATTCGAACTTAAAAAGAATGTAACACTCGAATTCACGGGTTGTACAAAAGTTAATGTAGATAAGGATTTCAGCGCTGATGAAAATGTGGTGATCAACCCAACAGGCCAGAATGTTGTATTTAATGTTTTCAAAAATGTATCCTTTGAGAAAGGAGCAAAAGTAACAGCCATCATTTATACGCCTGGTGGATCTATTGAAACTAAAAACGCCACTGCAGCGAACCCAAATATTATGACAGGAAAGTTTATGGCCAAGAAGATCAAAGGCGAAGACTATACTTACTGGTATGAAACTACCAATTGCCCATGCTCTTCACCAGTGCCATTAGTGGTAAGGAATATTGTGCCTGAAACTGAAAACAATGAAGTGGTTGAAGGTGAAGATAGATTTGATGTTAAGCTTTATCCGAATCCAACATATGGGGATATAAACATCAAGGTGCATTCTGATAGTCCTGAGCCGGTTACTGTAAGAATTATGAGTATGTTTGGTACTGTGGTGCAGTCATCAACCATCATTTCAAAAATGGAGGGTGTAATCAAGATGAATAAGAACATATCTGCAGGAGCTTACCTCGTTGAAGTGGTACAAGGCAAGAATATTAAAGTCTTAAAACTAATAAGGATGAACTAAGAATAATTATGGAGGCTGTAAAACAGCCTCCATAATTATAACAATTTTAGCTAGATCTGATATATCTTGACTTATTGTATTAAATATTATAATTGAATTATCAGATCAATATTTTAATTGATTTATTAAATTATTTAGATCATGGAAGCTGATTTTTGATACAAAGGGCAATCGGTAAAAAACAGATTACCTTTTATGCTTTTAATTTGAATTTTGGAATTTCACTCTTTGCTTCGAAACTAATATGATTTAGAAAGCTGTTATATCAATAAACTCCTTTCAAAACACCATCCTGCCATTTTAAGAAGTACAATTTCTTATTCTCAAAATAATCCAGCATCATAGTTTCCCTATTAAGAGTGGGCTGAATGTCGTAATCCCTGAAAACGTTAAAATCCTTACGAGTGATATTGGAAGCTATTTCTGATTTGTACTTTAATAATAATTTCCCAAACCTCCAGATGGTTTCATAACCCCTCATTACCATATCGCTTGGCCGGGCATACATGACCCTGTTGAAGTATTCAATGATCTGCATACTGATCTTATCTGTACGGGGATTATAGAATGGGGTACTGTATATAATGTCAATTCCTTTGTACTCATTTTTTTTAAAATCAGTTATACCATCCCAGGTGGGCATTCCCATTACTGTAGAAAGGTATTTTTGTTTTTTTAATGCGGCCAGTTGCATAGTGAGCCTTTTCCCGAAATTCTCATCAAATGTTCCAGCAATACAAAGTGTGAGATTGGTAGTGTCTAGATGTGTTCTTAACTGATTCACCGTAAAACTATCTGTCAACTCTACATATTTCAATTTTAAGGGAACAGACATGGTTGTTTTACCAAATTCATCAAAAAACCATTTAATGCGGTCTTCAGAGGGCCCCTTCTTCCTGAAGATAACGATCGGATTCAAAGAGTAATATTTCTGTACATGTTTGTAAATACCTTCTATTTGTGTTCGCAGGGTTGGATTAAGCATTACGAAGTAAGGATTACCGCTTGTGCCACCTTCATTCGGAATATTTACATTGATAACAGGAATATGCCTTTTCAATCCTGCATCAGCAAATGTTCTTACTTCTGAACCGTTGCAATAAGCAATGATCATTTCAACACTGTCCCTTTCTGACTTTTCCAATTGTTCTGCCAGGGTTTCTTTTGCTGAACGAGTATCATACACATATACTTCCAGCTCGGCATTTTCCTTATTTAAAGAATCCAATGCAAGCTGCGCCCCTTCGTAGAATTCAAGTCCCGGGTTGATGAATTTCGGGAATTCATTTTTCGAATAGCGGTATTCATCAAATTCGTTAAAAGCAGAATCGAGATAAAGTGGCGTGAAAATGGCAATCCGATGTTTACGGGTATTTGATTGTGCAGAACTGGTTGTAGTTTTTAATAAACTAACAAAGATCAGAGGCAGTAAAAAATAATGTTTCTTCATACTTATTTATTCCCATTCAATTGTGGCGGGTGGTTTACTACTGATATCATACACCACCCTGTTTATTCCTTTTACATTGTTGATAATCTCATTGGAAATATTTGCGAGAAAATCATACGGTAAATGTGCCCAGTCGGCTGTCATTCCATCTACACTTGTAACAGCTCTTAAAGCTACAGTAAACTCATAGGTTCTTTCATCTCCCATTACACCTACACTTTTCACAGGTAGTAAGATAGCACCTGCCTGCCAAACCGTTGCATATAAATTGTTATCCTTTAATGCCTTTATGTATAAGTAGTCCGCCTGTTGCAATAACTGTACCTTTTCTTCAGTAACTTCTCCTAAAATTCTGATAGCGAGGCCCGGCCCGGGAAATGGATGCCTGTCAACCATTTCGGGCGGAATACCAAGTTCCCTTCCAACTTTTCTCACTTCATCTTTGAATAATGAACGAAGCGGTTCTACTAATTCAAGATGGAGGTGTTCAGGTAATCCTCCAACATTGTGATGTGATTTAATTGTTACCGATGGCCCATGAACAGAAACACTTTCAATTACATCCGGGTAAATAGTACCCTGTCCGAGTAAACCAACACCCTCAATTTTTTTTGATTCCTCCTGGAATACATCAATGAATAAACTTCCGATTACTTTTCTTTTTTCTTCAGGATCCGATTTTCCGGCGAGGTCTTTATAAAAACGATGTTTGGCATCAATGCCTGTTACATTCAGGCCCAGTTGTGCATAGGTTTTTAATACAGACTCAAATTCACCTTTTCTTAAAACACCATTGTCAACAAATATGCCGTAAAGATTTTTACCAATAGCTTTATGAATTAATGTGGCGGCAACAGTTGAATCTACTCCACCACTTAGTGCCATTATTACTTTTCGGTCTCCAATCTGTTTCTTCAATGCTTCTACCGTATCGGTTATAAAATGTGCCGGTGTCCAATCCTGTGAACAACCACAAATATTAACCAGGAAATTGGCCAGTATTTTTTTCCCTTCAATGGAATGATAAACTTCAGGATGAAACTGAACACCGTAGAGTGGATTTGTATCAGCGCCATTTTTTTTGAAAGCTGCTACTGGAATGCTGTCAGTTGTGGCCAATAATTCAAAGCCCAGCGGTAATTCTTTAATAGTATCGCTATGGCTCATCCACACCTGGCTTTGCTGCGCCACATCCTTCAACAATACATCATCTAGTTTCCTTTGCAATATGGCACGGCCATATTCCCGTTTATCGCTTTTTTCCACTCTTCCTCCATAGCGTTTAGCAGTAAGTTGTGCTCCATAACATACGCCGAGTACGGGAACTTTGCTGATGAATGATTCTACATTTACATCCGGAGCATTAGCTTCATTCACCGAAAAAGGAGAGCCGGAGAGGATGATACCTTTCAATCCGGGTTCAAACTCAAATGATTTATGAAATGGAATGATCTCGCAATATACATTTGCTTCTCTTACGGCACGGGCAATCAATTGGGTATACTGGGAACCAAAATCGAGGATCAGAATTTTTTCAGTCATTTATTTATCATTGAAAAATGCACCGAAGCTTTTGCGAAGGTGACTCATGTTGCTGCGAAGGTAAAAAAACTGTATGAGGTTTGGGGTTTGATGTTTGAAAGCCTTTGTGGTAGCCGATTCCGTAAAAAATCTCCTTGAGTTTTCATTCTAAGTAACCTGGCGGCGATATAAAACGTCAAACGAGGCGAAAACTTACTTAATGAACTTATTTTTGAGACCACAAATTGATCAGCTATGAAACGTTATTTATTTTTTGTCCTTCTTTTTGCCTTTACTCTTAGTTCCTGCCAGTTTGTTGGCGGCAAAAGGATACGGGGAAACGGAACTATTGTAACAGAGAACAGAGAAGCAGGGACATTCAATGCTGTGTATGTAAGCGGCAATGCAGACCTGTATGTAAAACAGGATTCTGTTAATTCAGTTAAAGTGGAGGCAGATGAAAATCTGCTGGAGCATATTATAATTGATGTACATGATGGTACTTTAAGAATAAGGCCGAGAGATGGTGCCAACCTGAAGCCATCCCGATCCATAAAAGTGTATGTTAGCGGGCCGTCGATAAGTAATTTCAAAGCTTCGGGTGCCTGCGATATTATCAGCGAGAATAAAATTACCAGCAGCGATAAAATTTCCATTCAACTAAGTGGTGCCAGCGATGTAAAAATGGAACTGATGGCACCTGATGTCAAGGCTGAACTATCTGGTGCCGGTTCGATAACTCTTTGGGGTCAAACAAAGAATTTTATAGTTGATGGATCAGGCAGTACCGATATTAAGTGCTTTGACCTGCAATCAGAGAATACAAATGTTGAAATTTCCGGTGCCGGCGATGCGGAAGTGTTTGCCAGTGTGCAATTAGATATAAGAGTTTCCGGTGCAGGTGATGTGAAGTATAAGGGGAATGCTACGGTGAACAAGCAGATCAGTGGGGCGGGAAGTGTGAAGAAGGTGGATTGAGTGAAGTAGGGCGTAGG
>CAYVSH010000013.1:0-28774 GCA_964453625.1 uncultured Chitinophaga sp. | reverse complement strand
AGATCAGTGGGGCGGGAAGTGTGAAGAAGGTGGATTGAGTGAAGTAGGGCGTAGGGAGTAGGAAGTAGGGAGTAGGAAGTAGGAAGTAGGAAGTAGGAAGTAGGAAGTAGGAAGTAGGAGAATATTTTGGATCATAAATTTACATACTTAACAGTGATCTTAATGTCTTTGTTCCTCCCTTTATCATCGGTGCAGGAGATCTTTACAACACCTTCCGCAGGAACAAAGAATTGTGATTCACCGGCATTACTGCTTTTATAGAATTTATTATTGATGTACCAGTACACTTTTGTTACATCGTTGGCGGTTTTACAAACAAGCTGTAAAGGCTCAGGATCTTTTTTGTTGATGATATATTCTGTTCCGTTCACCGGAAATGAGATAGTGGGTGCGGCGCCTTTAAATATCACCTCGCATTCAGGATTGTGTGCAGGTATCTTTTGGTAAGCAATCCTGTTCTCATCATACCATACCTGCATTTCTGGTTCTATGGTTTTGTATCTTTTCTTTTTATAACCAGTTTGTGGCGCACAGGATTTACAATAAGATATCTTTTCATCGGGGCTTATCATAATCTCCTGCCAGTTGTTGCAAACTTTGGTTGAAGAGATCAGTGGAATAAAATAGTCTGTAGTTAAACTTGTGCAATGTTCAGCAGGTATCATTCCAGTTTCACTGCACACCTGTCTTATATCACAGTCTTTAGGTTGTGTAAACCATTCTTCATCACTATCGTAATCAATTGTATTAAAGATTCTGAACATTAGAGGTGTTGCAATATTTGCCCCGCTAAGATCAGCTGCTCCTGCACCAGAAAAGTTTCCTGTCCAAACACCTACCGTATAGTTTTTATTATAACCGATACTCCATGCATCTTTACGGCCATAGCTGGTGCCTGTTTTCCAGGCAATCTTTGGCATCCGTTCGGTAGCAGTCCAGTTTAAAGGGAAATCGGGTCTGTTAACTTTAGAAAGTATCTCATTGATCATAAAAGCAGAGGCCGGGCTTACCACTCTTATGGCATTGAATGAAGTGTCAGTTTGTGTGAATGAAGGAGTAAAATACATTCCATCATTTGCAAAAGATGAAAATAATCCTGTTAGTTCTTCCAGTGTAGTGCCACAGCCGCCAAGTATCAATGAAAGACCGAGTTTTCGTCTGTCTTTTTGTACCTGGTGAAAATTTATGTTTGACAATTTTTGGATCATCTGTTCATGCCCCAGCATTTTTAATCCTTTTACTGCAGGAATATTCAATGAGTGCTCCAATGCAGACTCTACGGTTACATAGCCATTGAATTTTTTATCATAGTTTTCAGGTGCATACCCATTGAAATTTATCATTACATCCGACATGATAGTTTTTGGAGTGAGCAGCCCTTCATCAAAACACATAGCATATAATAATGGCTTTAACGTACTTCCGGGTTGACGCACCGCATCGGCACCATTCACTTGTCCGCCATCAGTAGTATCAAAGAAATTTGCAGAGCCAACATAAGTGATCACTTTATGTGTTTTATTATCAATAATGACGACTGCGGCATTCCGGATGTTTTTCAGTTTTTGAATGCGGATATAATCTTCCACCAGTTTTTCTGTTTTTAACTGAGTGTTCAGGTCAATATTTGTTTTGATATTATTAACACCTTGGTTTTTTAATTTGTAGGAGAGATGGCGGATATAATGTGGTACTGTTCCCCTTTGCGCTGTCAGAGGTTCATTCAGGGCATCTTCAATTTCTTTTTCTGTGAACACTTTGTTACTAGCAAATTTTTTCAGCCAGCGGTTTCTTTCCTGCACAATGAGATCATTGTTCTTGCCAATTACCAATGAAGATGGTTTATTCGGGATAATGCTTAACGCAGTTATTTCAGCCAATGATAAATGATCCGGGTTCTTTTTGAAATATAAGAGGGAAGCTGCTTTAACTCCTTCTATATTTCCGCCGTATGGAATAAGGTTCAGATACATCTGGAGTATCTCTTTTTTGCTATACTTCAGTTCAAGCTGAAATGCCCGGAACAGTTCCCTGATCTTACTCCAGATATTTCTTTTTCCGGGTTCCAATGCTTTGGCAACCTGCATAGTAATGGTGCTGGCACCGGATGTTCGTCTCATTTTAAATACATTATTGAAAAAAGCTCTGGCAATTGCAAACGGATTTACGCCTGGATGTGAATAAAAATGTTTGTCTTCTTTTGCTATAATAGTCTTTTGTAACAGCGGAGAAATTTCATTCAGTTCAGTTTTCATCCGCCATTTCTGGTCTTTGGTGAGAAAAGCATTTACCACTTCCCCTTTGTTATCTGTGATGATGGTTGAGTATTCGATCTTATCCGGTAATGGAAAAATCCAGTTCAGCAGAAAAAAAAAGATGATTAGCATTAGTATACCAATACCTAGCCGTTTGAAGAATCGTATCATTCCTCTTTTTGTAAAATACCTACTGGGTGAAGCAGTTGTTCTTTTATGAAGAAATGGTATATGCAATTTGATCAGTTTGTTCATCAGATTGTAACTATTATATATTGCGTTGCTGCTTAACAAATATTTATAGCTATAAACTTGCAACTCATTTTATATGTACTGTATCTTTCCTGTCAAATTCACAAATTCCGTTATGGAATCTTTTCATTCGGTTTGCACTGTAAGCGATATTCCTCCTTAGCAAAACCAATACGAATTTCAATTTTCTTATTGTGAGTAAGAAATGTACAGCTAAATTTTTTACTCCATATATATTCTTTAACTTCTCTTTCTTAATTAAACCTTTAACCTGCACCACCATGCGTATCAAAACTTTCTTACTACTGCTGACAACAGCAACACTTATCCTTACATCCTGTAAAAAAAATGGCGTTTCACTTTCCTACACCAATGCAAAAGGCGAAGTGCCGCAACTTGGAAACCTGGTTTTCCGTTTCAGTAATTCACTGGCAAAGGATTCAATGCTGAATGCCTGGGATTCTACTGATTATATATCTTTTGAACCGGCTATTCCCGGAAAGTTCAGATGGACTAGCCCCGATGAATTGGTCTTCTCACCTGCACAGCCATTACAACCTGCTACTGCTTATTCTGCCAAGATCAAAAGTGCAGTATTACGATTCAGCAAGTATAATACAGTAAAGAATGGAGATAAGATCAGTTTTCATACACAGGGCCTTCTTATGGGTGATCCGCAGGTTATCTGGGTTGGCGAAAGCACTACAACGGCAGTACCACAAGTTGACCTGTTCTTTAATTATGCAGTGAACCCGGAATCACTAAAGAATAAACTAAATGTTGCGTTGGATGGTAAAAAAGTAGATTTTAATATGATCACAGTATCACCAGATACAAAAATTTCATTCAGGTTAACAGGTGTGAAGGCGGAAGATAAAGATCTGGAAGCTGTACTAACAATTGATAAAGGATTAAAACCTGAAAAAGGGAATGCACCAACGGAAACTACCATTAAACAGCCGATTACCGTTTCATCACCCTTTGTATTAACCATTCAGAATATAGAATCAAACCATGATGGTACAGAAGGTGTGGTGAAGGTGACCACCAGTCAGCAATTAACAGGCGAAAGCCTGAAACCATTTTTACAGTTTGATTCTGAACTTTCCTATACGGTAGAGGCGAATGATTACGGTTTCACCCTGCGCAGTGATAAATTCGACCTTGAAAAAAGTTATGCATTAACAATTTTGAAAGGACTGCGAGGAAAGATCGGTGGTGTGATGGCCGAAGATTATAATAATGCCGTGGCTTTTGGAGAACTGGAAGCAGATATCAATTTTACAAGCCGCAAGGCAGTTTATCTTTCTAAAAAGGGCGGTAAAAATATTGAGGTACGGATTACCAATGTGCCTAAGATAAAACTTATCATTTCGAAGATTTATGAGAATAACCTGCTGATGGCTCAGCGGTACGGTTATTATCCGCAGGAAACCCGCAACGGACCTGATTATGCAAGTTATGATGAAGAAGATTATTATTATGATGAGTATGGTGGAAATGATGCGATGCTCGGAGATGTTATTTATGAAAAAGAAATTGATACAAGGTCACTCCCAAAAAGTGGTGGCGGAAGGCTTTTGGATTTTTCACAGTTTGAAGACAGGCTGCAGGATTTCAAAGGCATTTATCATATTGTTATTCGTTCAACAGATGATTACTGGATAAAAGACAGCCGCTATATTTCTTTATCAGATATTGGTTTAATAGCCAAGGAAGGTCAGGATAAGATCTATGTTTTTACCAACTCTATAAAATCAGCCGACCCCGTTAATGGTGTGAATATTTCTGTTTATTCTACAAATAACCAGTTAATAGGAACAGGTGCCACCAATAAAGACGGTGTGGCTGAAATAGCTTACACTAAAAAGGAATTTGGTGGGTTTAAGCCAGCGATGGTGATTGCCAAAACTGCTGATGATTTCAATTACCTGCCATTCAGCAATACCAAAGTGAATACTTCAAGATTTGAAGTTGGTGGAAAAAGAAATAATCCTTCCGGTTTAGATGCATTTGTGTATGCCGAAAGAGATGTGTATCGTCCGGGGGAGAAGATAAATTTCTCTGTCATACTTCGTGATGCAGAATGGAAAAACCCGGGAGATATTCCTTTAAAGTTGAAATTCCTGATGCCAAATGGCAAGGAAATGAAATCGTTCCGTAAAACATTGAATGAAGAAGGTGCAATAGTAGGTGATATTGATATTCCAACTACAGCTATTACCGGAAGCTATACATTGGAAGTTTATACAACAACTGATGTTTTATTGTCATCAAAGAATTTTTCTGTTGAAGAGTTTGTACCGGATCGTATCCGTGTCAATACCAAGTTGAGTAAGGACTATTTGCGGACAGGGGAATCAGCATTACTTTCTATAAATGCCATGAGTTTTTTTGGCCCGCCAGCTGCTAACCGTAAGTATGAAACAGAGATACAGGTGAAACAGAAAAGCTTTTCCTCCAAAAAATTTGAAGATTATAATTTCAGCCTGGCCAACCAGAATAGTTTTTTTGATAAGGAAATAAAAGAAGGGCTAACTGATGCAGAAGGTAATGCCAGTCTTGAATATTCAGTTCCTGCAACCTATTCGGATATGGGTGCTTTGCAAACGAATTTTTATTCTACTGTATTTGATGAAACCGGAAGGCCGGTGAGCCGTTTTACATCTATTGATATTTTTACACAGGATGTATTCTTCGGTATCAAGCAGGATTATTTTTATTACTTCCCTTTAAATCAACCAGTGAAATTTTCACTAGCGGCTGTTAATAAGGATGGCAATGGTATAAGTGCTACTGCAAGGGTGGAGGTGATCAAACATGAATACAGAACCGTACTTACAAAAAGCGGAAGTTATTTCCGGTATGTTTCTCAAAAAGAAGATAAGCGAATGTCCGAACAGCAGCTTTCTGTTGGCAGCAATACTGTTTTCAGTTATACACCAAGAAGTCCGGGTGATTATGAAATAAGGATATATAAACCGGGTGCAAACAATTATGTAAGCCGGAGCTTTTATACCTACGGAAGCTGGGGTGCTGATAACTCTTCTTTCGAAGTAAGCAAAGAAGGAAATATTGAGATTGAACTTGATAAGAAATCCTACATAACAGGAGAAAGTGTGAAAGCATTATTCAAAACACCGTTCAGTGGTAAAATACTTGTTACTATGGAAACAGATCATGTCGTTTCATATCAATATGTGGAAGTAAGTAATAGAACGGCTAGTGTTGATTTGAAACTAAATCCAGAACATGTTCCAAATGTTTACATCACAGCTACATTGATCAAACCTCATGAAGTATCTAATATTCCCTTGACTGTGGCACATGGATTTCAAAACGTAACAGTAGAAGATAAAGGAAGGAAGATAAATGTAGAAGTGGTAGCACAAAAAACTGTTCGTTCAAAAACAAAACAGAAAGTGACAGTGAAAGCCACGCCTGGAAGTTTTGTAACCCTATCAGCTGTAGATAATGGTGTATTGCAGATTAGTGATTTTAAAACTCCAGACCCGTACAATCATTTTTACCAGAAAAAAGCATTGCAGGTAACAGCCTTTGATCTTTATCCTTTATTATTTGAAGAGGTGAGAGCAAGACTTAGTAGTACAGGAGGTGATGGTGATATCATGATGGATAAAAGAACAAATCCAATGACTGCCAGGAGAGTGAAAGTGGTGAGCTATTGGGGCGGAATAAAAAAAGCAAACGGAAGCGGCATTGCAGAATTTGAATTTGATGTACCGCAGTTTAGTGGTGAATTAAGACTGATGGCTGTTTCTTATAAAGGTCAAAGTTTTGGTGCAGCAGATAATACCATGACGGTTGCAGATCCTATTGTAATCAGTACAGCATTGCCAAGATTTTTAAGTCCCGGTGATACCGTGAGTGTGCCTGTTACATTGACCAACACAACCAGTAAAGCAGCAAATGTAACTGCCTCGATCGTTGTGGAAGGCCCGATGAAAGTGTATGGCGGAAACAATCAAACGATTAGTCTTGCTGCGAATGCAGAAGGCCGGGCAACATTCAAAGTTGTTGCGGATCCGTCCATCAATAATGGAAAAGTGACCATCACTGTAAATGGAATGGGTGAGAAGTTTACAGATGCAACAGAAATATCAGTTCGTCCTCCGTCAACTTTACAAAAAGTTACGGGTAGTGGGTCTATAACAGGCGGCAGCACACAGAAAGTGAATATAGGCCTCAGTGACTTTATGCCCGGCAGTACCAATTATAGTTTGGTGGTAAGCCGTTCACCAGTATTGGAATTGGGTGAGCAATTGAAATACCTTGTACAGTATCCATACGGATGCACCGAACAAACAATATCAGCAGCATTCCCCCAGTTGTACTTCAGCGACCTGTCTGACCTGATGCAATTGAATAGGGGACAAAGCAAACTAAATGCAAACAGTAATATCATCGAAGCAATTCGAAAGATAAAAATGCGTCAGTTGTATAATGGTGCCGTCACTTTATGGGATGGTGAAGGGAAGGAAGACTGGTGGACGACAGTGTATGCAGCCCATTTTTTATTGGAAGCAAAGAAAGCCGGATTTGAAGTTGAAAACAGTTTACTGGAAACAATGCTTAACTATATCAACAACAAGCTGAAGAATAAAGAAACAATATCTTATTACTACAACCGTGACCAGAATAAAAAGATTGCTCCCAAAGAAGTAGCGTATGGATTGTATGTATTAGCTATAGCTGGAAGAACCAATGTGCCTGCTATGAACTATTACAAAGCCAACCAATCCATACTGGCATTGGATAGCCGGTATTTATTAGCAGCAGCTTATGCAAGGGCAGGTGATAAAAGATCTTTTGCTGCTATGTTGCCATCATCTTTTAGTGGTGAAGAATCCGTTCCGCAAACTGGTGGTAGTTATTATTCTGATGTGAGAGATGAAGCGATCGCATTAAATGCTATTATGGATGTGGACCCGGGTAATGCGCAGATCGGTACGATGATAAAACATGTAGGAGATAAACTGAAGACAAGAAAATACCTGAGTACGCAGGAACGGTCTTTTGCGTTCCTGGCACTTGGAAAACATGCAAGAGCTGCCAATGCTTCCACTGCTACAGCAGAAATAAAAGTAAATGGCAAAGTAATCGCAAAGGTTGATGGGGGACAATGGACAGGAGATATGAAAGCATTGGGTAGTAACAATGTGGAGATTGTTACAAAAGGGAATGGCCGTTTATATTATTTCTGGCAGGCTGAAGGTATCAGCAGCAGTGGGGCTTATAAAGAAGAGGACAGTTACCTGAAAGTGAGGAAACGTTTTTATAGCAGAAATGGTACTCCGATAACATCCAATACATTCAAACAAAATGACCTGATCGTAATAGGTGTTACACTGGAACGTTCATTTAATACACCGATTGAAAATGTAGTGATCACTGATCTTTTACCAGCCGGTTTTGAAATTGAAAATCCTAGAACAAAAGAAATACCTGGAATGGACTGGATAAAAGACGGAATGACACCAACAGCATTGGATGTGCGGGATGACCGTATCCATTTCTTTGTGGATGCGAATAGTAACAGGCAAACTTATTACTATGCTGTCCGGGCGGTATCACCGGGTAATTATAAAATGGGACCTGTAAGTGCAGATGCTATGTATAATGGAGAGTACCATTCTTATAATGGTGCAGGGGTTATAAAAGTGGTTCAATAATTAAAACCAGGTTCAGGAAAACAAAAAATGGGCATCTAACTGTTTTTTTCAACAAATACAAAAAGCAACATGTACATGTTGCTTTTTGTATTTGTTATAATACCCTGTTACAATTGTCCGACATCAGCCAGTACCCATTCTGGCTAATTATTTTCCTTTATTAGTTTTTGTGTTAGAATTTGGTTATTTGTAATGACCCTAATAATATACATGCCATTTTGAAGTTTGCTGACTTCTTCTAACGAAACCTGGTTAACACCTTTTTCAATTCGAATATTTTTAGACAGCATGATCTTGCCACTCATATCAACTATCTGTAAAATGCTTGTTGAAGCCTGTTCACTTTTAATTGATACAACTGTATAGTTTCTGGCAGGGTTTGGCGCAACACCCATGTTGCTAACTGCTGCATCTGAATTGTAAGAAACACTCACAATCCATGAATATTTAACGGCGCCACCTGTTTCTGAAATTTTAATTCTATAATAAATTTTATTTGAAGTTCTTCCCCTTACATTATCATCATATGAAAAACTCTGTTTTAATCCTAAACTACTTTCTGGCAGGAAGTAGGCTATTGTAGTAAATTCATTACCTGAGAAACTTCTCTGTAATTCAATTTGTTTAGGAACTTCTTCAGCAGTAGTCCATTTTAATGATACCTGATCAGCCTCTTTTTTAACAGCAGTAAAATCAGTGATTTTAACAGGTAATGTTTGAAATGTACTTACACTGGTTTGTGCAAAATCTTTACAACCGTTTCTTGTTTCTGTTAATTCCAGATTATAAGTACCTGGTAAATTAATCACATTATTTCTTGCTGTTGAAATGTAGTTATTAGGTCCGGTCCATTTCCAATCTAAACCTGCAGAACCTCCATACGGTGTATTGAAGTTACTGGCAGCCACATCACCACCCCAGATATTTGCAGTTGAAAGTGGATCACTTAAATTAATTACACCTGTTGAAGAAGCACTGGCAACTGGCTTGTAATAATCTTCACCTACAATTGTGCTGTCAATATTAGTCGGACAACCAGCTACTATTGAAGCAGATAAATAATATTTACCACCTTTATCTACAGTTATAGTAGGTGAGTTTGTATTTGATACAATATTGCCGTTAGTAGTACTCCAATTATACACAGCACCTGAAACTGTAGTTGCAGGTGAAAGAGTTACAGATGTTCTGTTACATCTTAATGTTTGTGGAGGTGCAATATTAGCTGGTGCAGTTGGCGCATCCAGAAACTCATATGGTCCAATAAAATCCTGCAATGCAGAGGTAAAAGATGATGATGATCTTGTTTTTGCAATTACACGGGTAAAAGGAGGTACACAAGGATCTGCACCTTGTGATAAAGCAGGGTCTATTCCCATACTGGTTAAATCTATAGCAGCTTCTGCAAAATCTAAAGCACCATAACTGGGAGAAAAATAATTTGCAGGACTGCTACCAAGAGATTTTGAATTTGTACCCCATACTGGTCCTGTTGTTAATGCTGTGGAATATGAAGCCCATGCATTGAATTGATTTGCTCCTTTAGGAACAATTTTTGCATATCCATATGATGAATTTTGTCCGGCTCCATAAAATTCATTTGCAACAAAAGAAAAATTTGAAGGGTTTACTGTATTATAATCAGTTAAAGAAACCCAGATATAAACACTAATGTTTTGAACACCTACGGTTCCAAAAGAGAAACTAACCGTCATATCTCCTAATTCTCTTACTGATCCATTTGCATTAAACTGCCATATGGAGTGACCTCCAAAAGCGGCAGGTCCCGTATTTGAAAATACACCTGTGGTTGTATTGTAATTTACTCTGCTTCTGAAAAGTTCAAAATCAATAAATCTGTCACCCGTATTTCCAACAGTGCTTAAACCAAGCATTAGCATTAACGGACTTGGGTTTGTATTATTAATTGTAGTCCCATTTCTACGCATATGAATATATGCATCAATAATATCAACTTTATCAGCTACTGTAGATCCATTGGGAGTAGTACTCCAGATAGATGGATTATCACCATTTTTAGATCCACTTGTAAATGTTGTTGAGTCACTTTTTCCAGGTGAGTTTGCATATCCAAAATTATCTCTGGCATATCTGGTATCCAGCAATAAATAACCATCCTGCACAGAATAAAGCGGGTAGGCCATTCCCCTTGAAAATTGAAAATTTTGTCCCTGTGCAATTCTCGTTTGCAAAACAGAGGCACCTGATGTATCAATGATACCTATACCTACGTTGGCCCCACCTCCTGATTTTTTAAACCAGTCATGGGTTCCGCCGCTGCTGAAGTTTCCATTTTGATTTAAACCTGATAAAATATCGCCATCAATTCCAAATTTGGCAACTGAAGCTGGGCTGAATTGGGCTAAAGTAGTATTAACAATGAGGATGCTAACAATTACAAGAGTATAAATACCTCTTCATAGGGATCAAATTGTACGGTTAAAAAATGTTTTTTTACAGGGTCAGATTCTTCAAACTACTTATGATGAAATGAATCATTCTTAGTAATTTCTGCTGTAAAGCTAGAAAAAGTACATAGTAGTTGCAATAGTAAATCTACTATTTTCAATTTTTTTTAATATGATAGTAAAGCGAAGGAATTTAAAGAGGCGAAAAATTAAAAAGTATGATTTGAAAATCAGCTATAGAAGTTAAGGAACTTCATTTCCTTCACTGGCCTGCCAGAGAGAAAACCATTCTTCTCTTTCCAATTTTAATGATGCAGATTTGTTTGCAGCTTTTAACCTTTCAAGTTTAGTTGTTCCCAATACAGGAATAATTTCCGAAGGATGAGTATGAAGAAAAGAAAGTAATACCTGATCGGTAGATAATTTGTATTTCTCTTCTATTACTTTTGAAGCCCTTGTTATCCCTTCAGCTTTTTCATCTTTATTATTAAAGAGCTGACCTCCGCCAAGCGGTGCCCAAGCCATTGGTTTTATTCCTAACTCTAAACATTGATCGAGTTGGCCGTTATAAAGAGCATCCATTTTCAATAATGAAATTTCAAGCTGATGAAATTCTAACGGGAAAAAAGAGTGAATTAAAGAGAGTTGAGATGGCAAAAAATTTGATACGCCAAAATGCAAAACTTTACCCTGTTCTTTAAGCAATAAAAAAGCCTTTGCAATTTCTTCCGGATGCATCAACGGATCGGGACGATGAATCAATAGTATATCTAAATGATCTGTACCGAAATTTTTCAAGGACTGTTCAGCAGAAGCAAGAATATGTTTTGCAGATGTGTCGTAAGATTTTAATGTGTGAGCCGGTCTTTGCGGACTCAGCATCTTAATTCCGCATTTTGTAATGATCTGTATTTTATCTCTCAAAAATGAATTCTTTTTAAGTGCAGCTCCAAATTCTTCTTCGGTTGTATAACTTCCATATATATCTGCATGATCAAAACTATAAATATCGGATTCAAGACAGCCTTCAATCATTTGCTGGTATTCAGCAGTTGTGAATTTCTTGCCCCATTCGCCCCAGCTCATACATCCTGCAATGACTTTTGAAAGTTGCTTCATATGATGATTTATATGTGATGAAAATAAAAAAAGTCCGGCTCTTTCGAACCAGACTTAGTAAAGCTTCGTGAATATCGTTATTGATTAATAATCGTTATTGTATCCACCGTTTCCGCCACGGTCACGGTTATAACCGCCGCCGCCGCCGCTTTTACCTTTGTAGCCGCCACCGCCGCCACCTTTGTAGCCGCCACCGCCGCCGCCAAAGCTTCTTTTCTTAAAGCCTTCACCTTCAGGTTTTGGACGACTTTCGTTTACAACAATGTTACGACCGTCAACTTCAGTGCCATTCAAAGCAGCGATAGCCGCTTGTGCCTGGTCGTCATTGCTCATTTCTACAAAGCCAAAGCCTTTGCTACGGTTTGTAAATTTGTCGGTAACAATTTTTGCTGAAACTACTTCACCATGTGAAGCAAAAAGGTTTGATAGGTCCTGATCTTTCAGGTTCCAACTAAGGTTTCCTACGTAAATGTTCATTTTTGTGAGTTTAAAAGAAATAAAAGTGTCGCCAGTAAACAGGAACCAATGAACAGTCTACGGTTTTTTCGAAACGTTCAGGACTTGTGAAACTGATAGAGCACCAAATGCAAGACAAAATAACGGATTTTTTCCCGAGAAATAACCATTTTATTGAATGTAAGAAAGATTTATAGCCTAATTTGTTGATTATAAGGGGAAAAGATAACATAAAGGGTAAAAAAAAGTCTCTCATTTGAGAGACTTTTTTTACATTCTAATTTTTTATTCGGCTATTACTTCAAAATCAACTTCTGTTGATTTTCCATTACCGAAATCAATAGTGGCTTTATAAGAACCGATTTCTTTTAGCTCTTCTGGAAGAGTGATCTTTTTACGATCAATCTCATACCCTTTTTGTTCACGGATAGCTCGGCTGATCTGTAAAGTAGTGATGCTACCAAAGATTTTACCGCTGGTTCCTGTTTTAGCACCAATTTTTAAAGGAGCTTCATTCAGTTTAGCAATAACATTGTTTATTTCTGCAAGCATCTTTGCTTCTTTCTTGGCTACCTGCTTCATTCTTTCTTCCAGTTGCTTTCTGTTAGAAGGACTGTTTTCAACTGCCAACTGACGGGGTAATAAATAATTACGGGCATACCCGTTTTTAACTTTTACCACCTCATTTTTACCACCAAGATTATCTACATCTTGTATTAATATGATTTCCATTGTTGTTCTTTTGTTCACCAACCCAGTATAGCCTCAGGCTAAACTGTCTTCCCTGAATTCAGGGAGTTAGGGTGAGGTTATTTTAAAAGGTCTGTTACGTAAGGCAATAATGCCATTTGACGGGCTTTTTTCACCGCATCAGAAACTTTGCGCTGATATTTCAGGCTGTTTCCGGATAGACGGCGTGGTAATAACTTACCTTGCTCGTTCAGAAATTTTTTAAGGAACTCTACATCTTTATAATCGATGTAACGGATGCCATATTTTTTGAAACGACAGAATTTTTTCTCTCTTTTGTCGGCCTTAATGGCGGTCAGGTATTTTATTTCATTTTTTGCCATGATTTATGCCTCCGCTAATTTTTCAGTTCCTGTTTTAGCGCCACTTTTCTTTCTTGCATTATACTCGACGGCGTATTTATCGAGTTTAGTGCACAGGTGACGAAGTACTGATTCGTCACGAAGCATTTGAATCTTCAGCTTTTCAATAAAATCGGGAGCTGCAGTAAATTCGATTACCCAATACAGACCTGTTGTTTTTTTGTCGATCGGGTAAGCTAGTGATTTCAATCCCCATGGATTTTCAGCTACGATAGAGCCACCTGCATCGGTAACCAGCTTTGCATATTTCTTTTGCTCAGCTTTGAACTCGTCGTCACTTAAAACCGGGGTAAAAATCACCATCAATTCGTAATTGTTCATTTTACCTTTTTTGTTTTAATTAATTCGGTTTATCCCATTGGACATTCCGTTTTGTCGGAAAGAATCTGCGAATACAGATTTGGGGCGGCAAAGATAGGGGAATACTGCCAGACGAGGAATACCGAACTGAAAGAATTTTTGATTTAGTACACCTATCTGTACTATAATTTAATCCACTGGTTTTTAGGCTGTAAGAATCAGAATCCTTTTTTCGCCGGCTTTATTTCTTTTAGGAAAACAAGATAAGTAGGGAGGTGGTCACTATAACCACCACGATAAGAGTTGCCATCCCATGTACGCATTGGGTATCCTTTGTAGCGTCCCTGGTTTTCTACCAGGTATTCTCTAAAGAATATGTGTTGCTGATAAAAGAATAAACCATTTTGGTTTTTATTCAACCATGGATAAGAAATTAAGATCTGGTCAAACAAGCCCCAGGCATCCTGATATGCCAGTGTACCAATTCCTTTTTTGTACATTTCCACCCATGGATTAAATAATCCACCTTTTTGAACTTCATCTTGTTTTCCTTTCGCTCCAAGAATTTTAGCCACACTTTCATTTGTAGGATCATCATTCAGGTCACCCATCACAATTACTTTGGCATTGGGTTCTATTTTAGCAATGGAGTCAATATGATTTTTACAAACCTGTGCTGCAGCATTTCTTCCGGGAGCACTTCTTTTTTCACCACCACTGCGACTGGGCCAGTGATTTACATAGATATGAACCGTTTCACCGTCAAGTTGCCCCTTCACCCATAATATATCACGGGTATAGTAAGCAGCTTTTGAGCCTGTAGGTAATTGAACAAAAAGTTTGTTGCTGTTTTCAACTTTGAAGTATTTGGGGTTGTATAACAATCCGACATCAATTCCCCTTGCATCTTTTGAATCGTACCAAATTATCTTGTAATTTCTTTTTTCTATCAGTTTCTGTTTTACAAGATCATGCAGCACTGTATCATTTTCGATTTCTGCCACACCTAATACTGCAGGTCCGTCAACATTTATTTCAACTCCCATTTGAGAAATAACAGTTGACAATTTTTCGAGTTTATCGAAATATATTTTGCCGTTATAATTACGGGGGCCATTCGGAGTGAATTCATCATCATTTATATTAGGATTATCTAATGTGTCAAAAAGGTTTTCAAGATTATAAAACCCAACAATTATCGGTTTGTAATCTTTTTTCTGAGCAAAAACTACACTATTGCAAACCAGTAAAAGACTGATAATGAAACCTTTTTTCATATTCCAAAAAATAAATGAGGAACAAACATACAGAAACAACAGACGCAATTATCACTAAAAAAGATGGGCAGCATTAAATATATATTATGTGTCTATCTTTTTCCTAACCTTAGCGATAAGCTTACTACATTTGCCACCTTGCAAAAAAATAAACATGCTTAAAATGAGAATGATGCTGCTGTCGTTTCTCTTTGCCGGAACTTCAGCAATGGCGCAGATTGACTCAACTGCCGTAAAAGACACAATAACCCCGATATTGGATCTTAAAGATGGAGTACTGGATAATATTCCATCTATTTCAATTGATGATAACGACCTGGGTGATGGTGGAAACCAGAATATATCATCACTTCTTACTGCAGGGAGAGACCCTTTTTATTCGGCCGCTTCTTTCAATTTCAGTACTCTTCGTTTTCGAATCCGTGGATATGATAATGACCTCTTCAGCACTTTTATGAATGGGATTCCCATGGATAATCTTGATAATGGTTTTACACCTTTTGGACTTTGGGGTGGATTGAATGATGTAATGCGTAACCGGGATATCTCATGGGGTTTAAAGTATAACACTTTTGCATTTGGTGATATTGGTGGCAATACCAATATTGATTCCCGGGCAAGCCGCCAAAGGGCACAAACATCAATTGGATATGCAGCTTCCAACAGGAATTACAATAACCGTATTATGATCACCCATTCAACAGGGCTTAGTAAGAACGGATGGGCCTTTACTGTAAGTGGAAGCAGACGCTGGGCTGAAGAAGGATATGTGCCCGGTACTTATTATGAGAGCTTTAGTTATTTTGCTGCAGTTGATAAACGTATCAATCAAAAGCATCTTCTATCATTAACTGCATTTGGTGCACCAACAGAAAACGGAAGACAAGGCTCTTCAGTAGCTGAAATGCTTGAACTGGCCGGTACCAATTACTATAATCCTAACTGGGGTTATCAAAATGGCAAGAAAAGAAATGCAAGCATCGGAAGGGCACACCAGCCTGTTATTATTCTTACTCATGACTTTCGTTTGAATAATAATACAACAATCACTACCGCTGCCGGGTATTCGTTTGGCGACAGAAGCATCACTGCTTTAGACTGGTATAATGCGGCTGACCCAAGACCAGATTATTATCGTTACCTGCCAAGTTATACTTCTACGTGGGCCAGTACCACTGATCCAGCACAAGGCCAGATGCTGTATGACCTTATGAAAAATGATATTAACTATCGCCAGATAAACTGGCAACGATTATATGATGTGAACAGGGCAAGTTTTGCGACGATCAATGATGCAAATGGTATTCCTGGAAACACTGTAAGCGGAAATCGTTCCCGTTATATTATTGAGGAGAGGATCATCAATACACAACGCTTCAATGCCAATTCTGTGATCAATACAAAGTTTGGAGAAAATATTGATTTTACAGCAGGAGCATCTTACCAGGTTCAGAAGAATCATTACTTCAAAAAAGTTGATGATTTATTAGGTGGTGAATTTTATGTGAATGTGAACCAGTTTGCCGAAAGGGATTTCCCGGTTGACAATGTAGCGAACCAGTTTGACCTTGATAATCCTAATCGCATTCTTAAAGTGGGAGATAAATTTGGATATGATTATAATCTCAACATCAGCCGGGCTGCTGCATGGGCGCAGGGTGTTTTCAAATTTAGTAAAATTGATTTCTTCCTTGCAGGTACTGTTTCTCTAACAGAATTTTACAGGCAGGGAAATGCAAGGAACGGATTGTTCCCGGATAATTCAAAGGGTAAAGGCACAACCAATGAATTTACAAACTATGGAGGAAAGGCCGGAATTACTTATAAGATAAACGGACGTAACTACATTTTTGCCAATGCATCTTATCAGACAAGAGCTCCTTACTTTGAAAACGTTTATGTTTCACCCCGTACAAGAAATTCACAGCAGGATAATATTACGAGTGAGATCATCCAAACAGGTGAAGCTGGTTATATCATGAATGCACCAAAATTCAAGATTCGCCTGAGTGGTTACTATACGCAGTTTAAGGATGGTATGGATGTAATGTCTTTCTACCATGACAGCTACCAGAACTTTGTAAACTATGCCATCAGCGGAATTGATAAACTTCACTTTGGCGGTGAGTTTGGAATTGAAGCAAAAGTGACACAGACTATAACTGTAAATGCAGCAGCAGCTGTAGGCCGTTATTATTATGACAGTAAGCAGAATGCGGTGATCACTGTTGATAACAGTGCATCAATACTTGGACAGCAGATTATTTATGCAGAGAACTTCCGCATACCCTCTACACCGATGGAAGCGTATAGTTTCGGAGCTACTTACCGTTCTCCAAAATTCTGGTTTGTCAGCCTTACCGGAAATTATTTTGATCAGTCTTATTTAAGCCATAACCCACTTCGTCGTACATGGGATGCATTGAAATTTGAAGCCCCAGGTAGTGCCGGTTATAACGAAATATTCAACCAGACAAAATTTGACAGTCAATATACACTGGATTTCTTCGGAGGATATTCCTGGAAATTGCCAAGAGATTTTGAGATTAATCATAAGCCAACATTCCTTGTTTTCAATGCAGGTGTTAATAATATATTGAACAACAAAGAAATGGTAACCGGTGGTTTTGAGCAGTTGAGATATGATGCACAAACAGCATCCGGCGATCCGGTTGCTGTAGGAAAGTTCCCCCCCAGGCTTTTTTATGCCTATGGATTAAACTTCTTTGCCAGTGTAACACTTCGATTCTAAAACTTTGAACAGAAAAAAAATATTATGAGGTTTAATAAAATACAATCATCATTATTCTCACTTATTGCTCTTGCAGTGGTAAGTATGTTTTTGATCTCTTGCGATAAGCAACCAATTGGACCTACCGAACCAGATCCTTTAGGTCCTCCAGATCCATCCCGGTATATTAGTTTAGTTGATTTTCGGGCATTGTATACTGGCGGAGGAGCAGATCAGAGTATTCCTGCCGGAACAAAAAAGATAAGAGCTGAAGTTATTTCTAATAGCATTAATGAAGCTTCAAGAGTGTACCGTTTACAAGACGAGAGTGGAGGAGGTTTATACTTATTTGTTGCTTCCGGTTCACCAGTATATGCACAGGGAACTGTGTTGGAGATCGATGCTGCCGGTTCTGGTGTTCATACCATATTTAATGGAGACCTGGAATTGAAAAATGTACCACAGGCAAAGGTTGTTCAATTGTCAGGTTCATTAAATCTAACTATTCGTGAAGCGACCATTGCTGAAATAATAGCAAATAAAAATGTATGGTCCTCTTCTTTAGTTAAAATAAAGAATGTAACATCTATTGTTCAGGCAAGTACCAATTCAGCGGGGGTTACATATAATATTACTGACGCTACTGGTACCTTATCAACTTTTGTAAGAAATGCTTCCGGTATTACTGTTAATACAAGCGGAACAACTGTTACGGGATATGTTTCCATTTTTAATACTGCTACACAAGTAGGTATTCGTACAGCAAATGATATACAATAGAAAAAATAAACAAATTAATTGCAGATAATAAAAAAGCATTATGAATAACTATAAAACAAATAGCTGGATAATGATGGCGGGTTTTGTTTTGTTGACAAGCCTCGTAATAACATCATGTAAAAGGGAATATACTGATCCGCCTGTTATTGGGGCTCCGGATATTGTTGCAAACATTACGATAAGGGATGTAAAAGCCAGATATAGTTCAGGTATGCCTGTTGAAATTACCGATGATGCAATAATAGAGGGCATAGTATCATGTGATGACCGTAGCGGAAACTATTATCAGCAAATAGCCATACAGGATGCTACTGGTGGTGTGCTTTTAAGGCTGGCTGGTAACAATCATTTCAATAATTACCCGGTTGGAAGAAAGATATTTGTAAAATTGAAAGGTCTTTATTTAGGTCAGTACAACGGTACGTTGCAGTTTGGTGGTGGAATAGATGCTCCATTTGCAGCAGCCGGAGGAGTTACTTTATTGGCTTCAAATTTACAAGATCAGCATATTATTAAAGGTGCTTTAAACCAACCCCTGGTGCCTAAAGTGGTTAATGTTTCGCAACTTACTACCAACCTGCAGGATGAACATGTAAGCACTTTAATCAAACTTGTAGGTTTTGAATTTGCTTCTACTGAACTCGGAAAGAATTATGCTGATGATGGTTTTTCCGGTAACCGCACTATCCAGGGTTGTTCTAATCCATCAACTAATAGAATAATATTACGAACAAGCAACTTTAGCAACTTTGCAACAGTTGTAGTTCCCCAGGGTAATGGTGACATCATTGGGATATACTCATTTTTCGGTTCAACAAAACAGTTTACCATACGAGACACAACAGATGTCATGTTCAATGGTCCCCGTTGTGGAAGTGGTCCGACAACACTGATGAATACTGCTGATGTCAGAGCACTATATACAGGAACAACAACATTTGCCCCCCTTGGCAGAAGAATTACAGGTGTTGTAATAAGTGACAGAAGTACTAATAATATCAATAGCCAGAATATATTCATACAACAGGGAAATAATCTTTCGGGAATTTTAGTACGATTTGATGCACCACACAGTTTTAACCTGGGTGACTCACTGAATATAAATATTTCCGGGCAGGAGATCTCGACTTTTAATGCATTGTTACAACTTAATAATGTGCCTTTGGGATATGCCAGTGTAGTAGGAACGGGTAAAACAATAACACCAAGAAATGCCACCATTGCAGAAATCAATACCAACTTTAGTACATGGGAGTCGACATTGGTTAGAATTAGTAATATTACTTCAATGACTGGTGGAACAGGTGGTAATTACAGCGGAAGTGTTACTTTGAATGATGGTTCCGGTACACTAACATTATTTACTTCATCTTCGGCAACATTTGCTTCTACTCCTCGTCCATCAGCTGCTACATCATTGGTAGGTTATTTGTCGCCGTTTAATGCTACAAAGCAAATAGCCATTCGTGGATTATCTGATGTTGTAGCTGGCGGCGGACCACCTCCAGGTGGCGGACTGCCATTAACTACATCACCATATACACAGAATTTTAATAATATAGCATCCGGGTTGCCACAAGGTATTTATGTAAAGATCGGGGCAACATCTACTTCTTTAGCCACTGGTGATATGCCACCTTATGGATCAGGTCTTGGAACTCCAACCGCATGGAACCAAACCAGTGCAGGGCTTAAAAATTTTGCATCTGCAACTGGTTTAACTGCTACCAGCGATGCTACAGCTCAAGGTGCGTCTGCAAACAGGGCATTAGGTATCCGTCAAACAGGTACTACAGGTTACGACCCCGGTTCTGCATATGTATTGTTGTTGGATAATACAACCGGCAAATCTAATTTTCAATTAAGTTTTGCTTTGCAATCACTTGACAATAGCATTGGCAGAACAACTACCTGGGTGGTTGATTATGGAATTGGTGATTCACCTTCTACATTTACTACTGTTTCAACTACACCTTCAACCATTACTACAAGCAATGCGTTTGGAAGCACTACCGTGAATGTAAATTTTGGAAGTTCGTTGAATAATCAGAGTCAGAAAGTATGGATAAGGATTGTAACACTTTCAGCTACCACCGGTAGTGGAAGCAGGGCATCTACCGGATTGGATGATGTATCGTTAACGTGGAATTAAATATAATCAGCAGTGTAAAAAATACACTGCTGAATTTTCTATAATAATGTTTTTATAATAAGATGAATATGAAAAAAGTTTACTTACTTGTTTGTCTGTGTTTTGTGATATCAAATAGTTGGGGGCAACTGATGACAGAACCATTCAATTACACTCCAGACCCAACAAATGGTATTGCACAACAAAGTGGTGGAGTTTGGGTAAGATTAAATTCAGGTGATTCTATTTTAGTAGCCAGTGGTAATCTTAGTTATTCTGGATTAGCAACATCAAGTGGAAATAAAATAACTTTTGATGGAAGTGGAAGTGATAATTACAGGGTTTTTACGGCTCAAACTTCTGGTTCAGTTTTTTATTCATTTATATTAAATGTATCATCTCTTGGTGGATTAACAACTACCGGTGGATATTTTACCGGTCTTATACAAACAGGATCTACATCCGCTTTTGGTGCAACGGTTTGGACAAGATTAAGTACCACTGCCGGTAAGTATAATGTGGGTATTTCAACCAGAAGTAATTCTACTGTAAGCTGGCTTGCTCCTGATTTGGATCCAGGCACATCTTATTTTATTGTAGCAGCTTATGAGATTGTTACCGGAACAGGAAATGATGTAGGAAAAATTTGGCTTAACACTACGGCTATTGGAGGAGCTGAACCAGCACCAGATGCAATTGCTGCCACAGGAACAGATTTAGGAGCAACAGGTATTGAAAGAGTTTTATTAAGACAAGATAATACTACAAATACTCCCTTTATCGAATTTGATGAATTAAGAGTAGGGACAACATGGGCAGATGTAACACCTGGTGGAGCTACACCATCACTTTCTGCTTCATCATTGACTGCTTTTGGAAATGTTTGTATCAATACCACAGCTGGTCCGAATTCATTTACTATTACAGGTACTAATCTTACAACAGCCAATGTTACAGTTGGTGCTTTAGCAGGGTTTACGTATTCTACTACTTCCGGCGGAACGTATACTCCAACATTAAGCCTGGCTCAGCCTGGCGGAGCATATTCACAACAGATATTTGTAAACTTTACCCCAACAGCAGTACAATCATATAATGGAAATATTCCAGTTGGAGGTGGAGGTGCTACATCTGTAAACGTTGCTGCCGCAGGTGCAGGTGTAAATAGTATACCATCATTAACAACCGGAGCAGCCAGTGCTATAACTCAAACAACAGCAACAGCTGCCGGTACAATCTCATCAGTTGGCTGCAGTGCTGTTACAGCGTATGGTATCGAATACAGTACAACAATGGGCTTTACTCCTGGTACAGGAACACAAACTCCATCAACTAACTTATCAGGTGGAAGCTTTACATCTGCTTTAACAAGCCTTGCACCCGCAACTACATATTATTACAGGGCTTATGCTACTAATACTGCTGGCACAGGTTATGGTCCTGAAATGAATTTTACAACTGTAAGTCCTAATCCGGCCATTACTACAACAGCTTTGGCTGCATTTGGTAACGTTTGTACCAACACAACGTCTGGGCCTAATTCATTCACTATAAATGGTACCAATCTTACATCTGCGAATGTTACAGTAGGTGCATTAACAGGGTTTACATATTCAACCACTGCTGGCGGAACATACACACCCACATTAAGTTTGACGCAACCTGGTGGCACATACTCGCAGCAAATATTTGTTCGCTTTACTCCAACAGCGGTGCAATCATACAATGGTAATATCCCTGTTGACGGTGGTGGTATAGCTGCCCCTGTTAACGTTGCTGCAAGCGGTACCGGTGTTAATACTATGCCCACAGTAACAACTGGTGGAGCAAGTGCAATCACCACTAATTCCGTTACATTAGCAGGAAGTGTTCCTGCGACGGGATGTACGGCTGTTACTGCTTACGGTATTGAATACAGTACCGTTAATGGCTTTCCAAATGGTTCAGGTACACAAGTTGCATCTTCAAACCTTACTTCGGGTAATTTCACCTCTGCACTTAGTGGCTTGGCTCCAAATACTACTTATTATTACAAAGCTTATGCTACCAATGGCGGTGGAACTGCTTATGGCACACAACAATCATTTTCTACGGCCGCACCTGTTCTTTCTGCAAGTGCATTGACAGCCTTCGGTAATATTTGTATCAATAATACTGCCGGACCCAATTCATTTACTATTTCAAGTACAGGTCTTTCTAATGCAAATGTTATAGTAGGGGTATTGCCAGGTTTTACTTATTCAACCACATCGGGCGGAACTTATACAGGCAGCTTAAGCCTTGCCCAACCCGGTGGTCCTTATTCGCAGCAGATATTTGTGAGATTTAATCCAACACTTGTGCAGTCATACAGTGGTAATATACCAGTAAGTGGTGGCGGAGCATCAGCAATCAATGTTGCAGCATCAGGCGCCGGTGTGAATACTACAGCCACTGTTACTACAGGTGCTGCCAGTGACCTGACCAATCATTCAGCAACTCTTGCAGGAGCTATTGCTGCAAATGGTTGTTCAAATGTTACTGCTTATGGTATTGAGTATAGCGGTATCAGTGGTTTTGCAAATGGTACGGGAATAAAAGTTCCTTCATCCAATCTTACAGGAGGTGTTTTCTCATCTTCTCTGAATGGATTAGTACAAGGAGCTACTTATTATTATAAAGCCTATGCTACCAACAGTGGCGGCACTGCATTTGGAGCTCAAATGGCCTTTACTGTTCCATCCATTGCAGAAGTATTTAGTTTATACCCTGTTCCTGCAGAAAGAGGCTCATCTGTAAGGGTTACTATGAATAATATCACTCCGGGTTATTATGGTCTTCAGTTTTTTAATAGTACCGGACAGTTGGTGTACCAATGGAATATGAATATCCAGGTGAATTTCATCAACCAGACATTCCCGCTGCCAGCAGCTATACAGTTGGGTATTTACAGGGTTGTGTTAGTAAATCATCTTGGAATACTGGATACAAAAAATATATTGATCCAATAAAATAATTTTCATACAATAAAAAGGCCACGATCATTCGTGGCTTTTTTATTTAGCTATTCGGATAACCTTAAGTCGATCATTCGTAATTGCAGGCTTTTTTTATCCTGCCATTCATTCTCATCCAGTGTAAATACAATATCAATTGGTTTTTTTTGTTCGATCAACTGAAATTTATCAGCCATATAGAAACCAATGCCGGTGAAAGTGCAGTTGTTTTCTTTTAGTGAAAACCGGATATGCTGTTCCTTTACAATTTTTGTCCAGCCGGTATCTGTTACATTCCTAGTAATGAAAACGGGACGGAGATTCTCTGGTCCAAATGGTTCCATTTGGCAGATGATATCGTAAAAAGATTGCTTGATGTCTGCAAAAGAAATTTCAGCATCAATAACAATTTCAGGGATTAATAATTCAGGTGTGATTGTAGCAGAAACGACTTCTTCAAATTTTTCACGGAAGGCATCAACCTGGTCAATCTCTAACGTCATTCCAGCCGCTGCAAAATGCCCGCCGTAGCCCAGCAGGTGTTCCCTGCAGGCATGAATAGCTTCGTATAAATTAAATCCGGGAACACTTCGGGCACTGCCAGCGGCATACTCACCGGATTGTGTTAAAACTATTGTTGGCCGGAAATGAGTTTCGATCAACCTGGATGCAACAATACCAACAACACCTTTATGCCAATGCGGCTTAAAAACTACGGTTGACGTTCGCTCCCGCCATTCTTTATTTTCATGAATTAATGCAAGAGCCTCTTCCGTAATTGTTTTATCTGCTTCTTTTCTGTCCGTGTTATCACTGTGCAATTGTTCAGCAAAATGCAATGCATCATCTTCTGTTTCTGCAATAAACATTTGAACTGCTTTGGTAGCATCATCCATTCTTCCTGCTGCGTTTACCCTTGGTGCGATCATAAACACAAGGTTGGTAATATGAAGATCCTTTACCAATCCGCTTAATTTTGAAAGTGCTTTTATTCCGTAGTTGGGATTTGTATTTGCCTTGATCAATCCATGAAAGGCAAGTATTCTGTTTTCACCAGTCATGGGAACAATATCAGCAGCAATTGCAGTTGCTAACAGGTCTAGATATTCAAAAGCTGAATCGGCAGGGAGGTTTAGTTTTTCTGTTAATGCCGACATTAGTTTAAAACCAACACCGCAACCGCATAATTCTTTATAAGGGTAGTTACAGTCGCTCTGTTTTGGATTCAATATAGCAACAGCGGGTGGTAAAATTTCATCAGGCAGGTGATGGTCGCATACAATAAAATCTATTCCAAGCTCTTTAGCATAAGTAATAAGTTCAGACGATTTGATTCCGCAGTCAAGAGAAATGATCAAAGTAATTCCGTTCTCTTTGGCATAATCAATACCTGCTTTGCTTACACCATAACCTTCTTTGTAACGATGTGGAATATAGAATTCAAGATTTGAATGGATTTTCCTCAGAAACTGGTACATACACGCCACTGCAGTAGTACCGTCCACATCATAATCGCCAAATACTAGAATTTTTTCATTGCTGTTTATTCCGGCAAGTATTCTATCAACAGCTTTTTCCATGTCTTTCATCAACCATGGGCTATGCAGATCTGTCAGCAGTGGCCTGAAAAATTTTTTAGAAAGATCAAATGAAGAAATACCTCTTTGGACAAAAATTTTACAAAGTGTACGGTGTACTTTAAGTGATTGATGCAGGGAATCAACTAAAGATTCATTGGCAGTTAATATTTTCCATCTTTTCTCCATCCATTTTATATTAATATTTTCTGTCGGTCACATATATCACCATGTCTTCTAATCCTTGCCTGGCAGGGCTTTTGGGGAACTGGTGAAGAAGTTCAAGGGCTTCTTTTTTAAAGGCATTCATTTTTTCAGTTGCATAGGTTATTCCTCCGCTAGCTATCACCTGGTCTATCACCCATTTTACTTTCTTTCGGTCACGGTTATTGTTTTTTACAATGTATATTATTTTACGACGGGTTGCTTTATCGGTATTATTGAGGGTATAAATCAAAGGGAGTGTCAGCTTTTTTTCTTTGATGTCATTACCGGTTGGTTTGCCTACATTTTCACTGGCATAATCAAACAGGTCATCTTTTATCTGAAAGGCCATTCCTGTCTTTTCTCCGAATAACCTCATTTTTTCAGCGAACGTTTCATCATTGGTCGAACTCCATGCACCAGCGGCACAAGCTGAAGCAAGTAATGATGCAGTTTTATTCCGGATGATCTCATAGTAGATGTCCTCTTCTAAATTCAGGCTCCGGGCTTTTTGCATTTGAAGCAGTTCTCCTTCACTCATTTTTCTTACAGCATCTGAAAGGATATGCAAAACCCTGTAATCATTATGCTCAAGTGACAATAAAAGACCCTTAGCCAACAGATAATCACCCAATAGAATATTGGCTTTAGCTTTCCAGAGTGCAAATGTGGAAAAGAATCCCCTTCTTTCCAGGGAATCATCCACCACATCATCATGCACTAACGTTGCTGTATGGAGGAGTTCAACCAAAGAAGCTGCCCGGTACGCCTGGTCATTAATTTCGCCACAAAGTTTAGCCGAAAGCAGAACGAACATAGGTCTTAACTGCTTTCCTTTTCTTTTCACAATATATCTTAAGATCCTATTGAGGCTTGTACTGCCACCACGCATTGCTTCTTTGAATCGGTTCTCAAAAACCGTTAGTTCGTCAGCTATTAAATCAGTTGGAAGTTTCATTTTTCGTTGCGGCAATTTACGGGCAAAAAAATAATTGTTTGGCAAGGCAGCAAAAATGGCACAAAAACTGACTAAGTAATTGAAAAATAATGTGCAAACGGGGTAAATTATTAACATAAAAATTTGGTAATTAGTCCCCAATTTCTATTTTTGCGTATTATTAGGACATTGTATCAAATCTTAATCCTTAGTTATGGCAAGTAAAAAGTTATTTTTATTGACAGGAATTTTCTGTCTGTTAGCGTCTTATGGTTTTTCTCAAAGGGTGGGAGCCAGTTATGATGTGAAAGATTCATCAGTAGTTCCCAACAAGAGAATGCCTCAGCATAGTGAGTTTCTTAACGGAACCTATAATTTTCCCGCAAAACCCCGCAACCAGTGGGAAATCGGTATAAAAGGCGGTCTTTTTCAGGTAAGTGGTGATATCCCTGCTAAATTCATTTCTCCAGGTTTTGGCCTGCATGTAAGAAAAGCATTCGGGTATATCTTCTCTTTAAGAATGGAATATTTGTATGGAATTGGAAAAGGTATGGACTTTACCCAATCTTACAATTTCGGTAAGAACCCAGCTTGGGCTGCAAATGGTTCTGCTGCAACATCTTATTCTGCACCTATGTTACAAAGTGCCGGACCAGGTAATCCAGTTCAAATGGTTTCATCGCTTTGGACTTACTATGGTGCACCACAAGCTACACCAAATGAAGTTATCTACTATAACTATAAGACAAAAGTGCAGGATCTATCTTTACAGGGAGTAGTTACTTTAAATAATATTCGTTTCCACAAAGCTAAGACTGGTTTTAATATGTACGGTTTTGCCGGTGTTGGTGGAACAGTTTATGATACGAAAGTAAACGCTTTGAATGAGGGAGTTGGTGGAAATCAGAAATATGATTTCTCAACTATCAATCCTGCTAATCAATATAAGAAAAGAAGAGATACATATGATGCTTTAAAAGCGATAATGGATGATACATACGAAACTCCTGCTGAAAACCAGGGTGAACGTCGTCCTAAATTGTTTGGAAAAACTTTCAAGCCATCTGCTACCGTAGGTGCAGGTATTGCATTCAAATTAAGCAATAGATTGAACCTTGCTATCGAAGATCGCTGGACATTCATCAAAGACGATTTGTTAGATGGTCAACGCTGGCAGGAGCATCCAGAAGGATCGGCCGTACTTACCCGTGACTTTGATTCCTATAACTATTTAAGTGTTGGTTTAAACATAAACATCGGTGCAAAATCTGTTGAACCATTATGGTGGTTGAACCCATTGGATTATGCTTACAGCGAGATTCGCAACCCTCGTTTAATGCGTTTACCAAAGCCAGTATTGCCTGATAGTGATGGCGATGGTATAACTGATCAATTCGACCAGGAACAAACACCTGCTGGATGTCCTGTTGACAGCCATGGGGTTTCTAAAGATACTGATGGTGACGGTGTACCTGATTGTAAGGATAAGCAACTGATCACTCCAACTTATTGTCAGCCAGTTGATGCCGATGGTGTTGGTAAGTGTCCATGTCCTGACGATTGTGTTGGTGTTGCCCCTCCTGAAAAAACTTGTGCTGAGTTAATGGGTGCTTTACCAAGCATTGCTTTCAAACCAGGAAATAACAAACTGAGCGATGATGCTAAAGCAGTTCTTGCAACTGTTGCTGCCAAACTTCGTAACAACCCAGGCTGTAAAGTAGTGGTTATCGGCTATTGCTCATCTAACAAGAAAGAGCAACAATTAAGCTGGGATCATGTAAATGCAGTGATCAACCATATGGTAGATAAGGAAGGAGTAAGTGCTGATCGCTTTATCTTTAACTATGGCCAGACTGGCGGCGATTGTAATACAGTTGATCTCCGTGCTGCTGCAGAAGGTGAAGATGGACCAAACAGGGTAGAACCTCCTCATCCAAACCTTCGTAAGAATTAATAATATTCTTTCAAAATAGTAAGCCCCGCTCAATTCGAGCGGGGCTTTTTTATTTCCTAATAGTACCTTTAAATACCTCATTAAGCTTTAATACCCATCCCTTTACCAAAATCTTAACTGACAGGTTTTGGGAGGTTATTTTTTTTGAGTAAGTTTTGCCGCTAACAGTTAACTTTGCCAACCTTTATGAAATTTACCTGGTTATTAATTATTGCAATCTTTCTGGGCAGTTGTGGAAAAGGGATCAGTAAGATCCTGAAAAATCCAGACCCGGCTTACAAGCTTCGCATGGCTGAGCAGTATTACGTAAAAGAGAAATACAGTCTTGCCCAGCAACTGTATGAGGATGTGATGCCTTATTACAAAACAAGTAAGGAGTTTGAAGACATATATTATAAGTATGCTTATTGTGCTTACAATCAAGGAGACTACCTGAATGCAGAGAACCTGTTCAAAAGCTTTTTGCAGATTTTTCCCAATAGTACAAAGGCGGAAGAAGTAGATTATATGAGGGCTTATACTTATTACAAACAATCAACCAAGCCGCTACTCGACCAAACCAATACCCTAAAGACAATAGGATTAATGCAGA